>NZ_DBNGPQ010000036.1:0-13488 GCF_057122925.1 Umezawaea sp.
CTACCAGGACGGACAAGCCGAAACCGTGCTCGGTGGGCTGATCGGGCGTCGACGGGACAGCTTCGTGGTCATCACCAAGTACAGCGGGACAAGGCAAACCCAGCCCCACCCCGGCACGACCGGCAACAGTCGCAAGATCATGGTCCGATTCCTCGAAGCGAGTCTGCGCCGTCTGAACACCGACTGCGTCGACGTGTTCATGCCGCACTTCCCCGACGGCATCACCCCGATCGAGAGAATCCTGGCCGGGTTCGACGACCTGATCCGCTCCGGCAAGATCCTGCACGGCGGGCTCTCCAACTTCCCGGCCTAGGGCCTGTATCGAAGTCGGCTGAGGTGACTTCGATACAGGTTGACGCTGTTCAGCGTGTTGGTGATCAAAAATGAGCGAGGTCTCCGGTAGTCGGTTCGTCGACCAAGAAGAACCTGAACACCGGAGACCTCGTGAACACCCTAGCGGTGACGGGGCGGTTCGACCTGACCGACGCGCAGTGGGCGACGCTGGAACCGTTGCTGCCCACCCCGTCCCGGCCAGGACGACCGTCGTTGCGGACCAAGCGGCAACTGATCGAATCGTGCTGGCCGCGGGTCAGCGGGGCGACAGCTCGCAGTTCGTCCCGGTGTTGTGTGGGATCCGGGTGCCTCGGGTGGCCGGTGGTCGGCCCCGGAGCCGCCCGGATCGGGTGTTGGCCGATAAGGCGTACACGTCCAGGGCCAACCGGGAGCATGTGCGTCGTCGTGGTATCAAGGCGACCATCCCGAGCAAGGTCGATCAGGACGCGCATCGCCTGGCCAAGGGGTCCAAGGGCGGTCGTCCACCGGCCTTCGACCCCGAGGACTACAAGCAGCGTCATGCGGTGGAGTGCGGCATCAACCGGCTCAAACGCCACCGTGCGGTGGCCACTCGGTATGACAAGCTCGCCGTGCGCTACGAAGCCACCGTCCATGTCGCCGCGATCAACGAATGGCTCTGACCGACTTCGATACACGCCCTAGGGCGGGCACCACCACGCACAGCACGGGAAGAGGGTCGGCCTCGGCGGGGAGCACGATCAGCGCACCGTCGCCCCGGTCCTCGTACTCGTACCGCATCAGATCGATCCCCTTTTCCCTCCGATGACCTGCCGTTCGGCGTGGTGCTCGGTATCATCCCGACGCCATTCGCCACAGCCGTGAGCGCGCCGCTCGTCGTTGACAAAGTCCTTTGACCGCACCATCCTGCTGCTCATGGCCCGCGACGCGGGCGACGCCGGTTCGACGACGGCACCAGCGCGGCGGAACGGGGCCGCGCTCGGCGCGACGACCGCGCCGGACCACCCGTCTCCGGCAACCGGTTCCGCCACGTCTCCGGGGTGATCTCCCATGAGCAGCGCACCGCCCGGTCCACCGTCGCGCGCACGGGTCGCGGCGGCGACCTTCGTCGGCACCGCGATCGAGTTCTACGACTTCTACCTCTACGGCACCGCCGCCGCCCTGGTGTTCGGTCCCGTGTTCTTCCCCGAGTTCTCCCCGGTGGCCGGGACCCTCGCGTCGCTGACCACGTTCGCCGTGGGCTTCGTCGCGCGCCCGCTCGGCGCGGTCCTGTTCGGCCACTTCGGGGACCGCCTGGGGCGCAAGCGGATGCTCGTCGTCTCACTGCTGGTGACGGGTGGCGCGACCGTGACGGTCGGCCTCATCCCGTCCTACGCGGCGATCGGCGTGCTCGCCCCGGTCCTCCTCGTCACCGCCCGGTTCCTCCAGGGCATCGGCATGGGCGGAGAGTGGGGAGGCGCGGTGCTGATGGCCACCGAACACGCGCCTGCCGGGCGACGCGGCCTCTACTCCGCGTTCCCGCAGTCAGGGCCAGCGGTCGGGTTCCTGCTCGGGAACCTGGTGTTCCTGGTGCTCAACGCCACCATGCCGGACGAGGTCTTCCGGAGCACCGGCTGGCGCGTCCCGTTCCTCGCCTCCGCGGTGCTGCTGGTCATCGGCTACTACATCCGCGTCCGGGTCAACGAGACTCCGATCTTCCAGGCCGTGCTGGACCGCCGCCACCGGGCGAGGGCACCGTTCGCCGAACTGCTCCGCCACCAGTCCCGCGTGCTGCTGCTCGCGACCCTGTCGTTCATCCTGGCCCACGCGCTGTTCTACACCGTCACCACGTTCGTGCTCTCCTACGCCACCGGCGCCCTCGGCGTCGGTCGCAGCACCGTGCTGACGGCCGCGATGGTGGCGGTGGCGGTCATGGGCGTGCTCACGCCGCTGGCCGCCGCGGCCTCCGACCGGTTCGGCCGCAAGCGGCTCTGCCTCGCCGCGGGCACGGGCGCCGCGCTGTGGGCGTTCCCCCTGTTCTGGCTGGTGGACACCGGGCGGCCGGTGCTGATCACCGTGGGCATGACCGGCGGGATGGTCTGCTTCGCCCTGCTCTACGGCCCGATGGGCGCTTTCCTGCCGGAACTCTTCCGGGTCCGCTACCGCTACTCCGGCGCGTCGTTCGCCTACAACGCGGCGGGCATCGTCGGCGGCGGCATCAGCCCCCTCGTGGCCACCGCGCTGCTCGCGGGCACCGGCACCTCCGCGTGGGTCTCGGTGTACCTGCTGCTGATAGCGCTGGTCTCCCTGGCGTCCGTGGTCGCGTTGGGGGAGACCAAGGACGACGACTTCGCCGACGGGCTGGAGCCGGAGACGCGGGACGAAACGCCTCCACAGCGGTGAAGGAGGCCGACAGGGTCATGTCCGGGGAGCCGAACGGCTGATCTGGCGCTCCTCCTCGAACCGCGCCGAGGTGAAGGGGGACAGGTCCACGGAGGCGGGCTCGCCCAGCGCCAGCGCCGCGGCGCACTCGCCCACGGCGGTCGCGAACTTGAAGCCGTGCCCGGAGCAGGCCGAGACGTGCACGACCCTGGGGTCCGCGGGCGAGCGGTCGATGACGAACCCGCCGTCCGGGGTGAGGGTGTAGTAGCACTGGCGCCAGCTCACCGGTTCGGGATCGACACCGGTGAGGATGCGCGAGACCACCGCGGCCATCTCCCGGCGGAACCTGGGCGCGACCGCGTGGGACGTGGTGTTCTGGGGATCACCCGGCCGCTGCTGCCGGTTGTGGAAGCCGACCTTGATCCGGGGCGCGCCCCCGCCCCATTCCGGGACGCCGTAGACGACGCCACCACCCGCCGACTCGTACAGGAAGGCCGGGAACCCCTCGATGCCGAGGCGGTGGTCGGCGCGGAACCAGTAGACCGGCACCCGCACGGGCGCGAGGACGTGGCCCAGGCCGATGGCCAGCGCACCCTGCATCCACGGACCGGTGGCCAGGACGACGACACCGCAGGAGATCTTCTCGCCCGAGCGCAGGCGCACCTCGACGCCGTCCACGACTGGTCGGAGCCGCTCGGCCTCGTCGCCGAAGCGGAGGCGGGCCCGCCGCCGCACGGCGGCGTCGAGCATCGCGAGGCGGGCGCGGGCGGCGAGCACGGTGTAGGCACCCGGCTCGTACAGGGCGGTCATCCCCTCGTCCACGCCGAACCAGGGGAACCGGTCGGCGAGCCGCGCGGCGTTCCAGACCTCGTGCTCGATGCCGCCGAGCCGCGCCGTGCGACGGCCCAGGGGGACCACCCCACCCTCGCCGGACCCGATGAACACCCCGCCGGTGCGCACCAGCAGGGTGTCGCCGTGGGCCTCCTCCAGTTCCGCCCACAGCTCGTTGGCGCGGTTCAGCAGCGGCAGGTACGCCGCGCCTTCCCAGTAGGCGCGGCGGAAGATGCGGCTCTCGCCGTGCGACGAGCCGTACCGGTGGGTCGGACCGTGGGCGTCCAGGGTGAGCACGCGCGCGCCGCGCTCGGCCAACGCCCACGTGGTGGCCGCGCCGACGACGCCCGCGCCGACGACCAACACGTCGCAGTTCATGGCGGACGGGCCCCTTCCTCGTGTCCCGGCGAGAACAGGTGTGGACCGGCGCGGCGCCCCGTGGTGCGGTCGGCCGGCTCAGAGCGTGGCCGACGCCAGGCAGTTCAGCCGCGAGATCACGACGGCGACGAAGCCGTCCGGCACCACGAAGTTCGCGGCGTGCCGGTCGTGGAAGCAGAACAGGACCGGCACGCCCTCCTCGCGCAGCACCCGGCGGGCGTCGAGGATCCACGACGAGGACAGCCGGTCGTCGTCGCCCACGACCGACACCCGTGCGCAGCCGGGCACCGAGTCGGTGAGCACCGTGGGCGCGGCGGCGCGCGCCCGTTCGGCGATCGGCGCGTCGAGGCACAGCACGGCCTCGTCGCCGAGCACCAGTCCGCAGTCCGGGTCGACGCCGAACGACGCCAGCAGTTCCGGGTCGCGGCACCGGACCAGGGTGAGGTCCGTGGCGCAGGCGAACCCGAAAGCCGCCACGTCGTCGTAGGGCACCAGCTCGATCGTCTCCGTCGTGGTCACCGTCGTCCCCCATCGTCGTCCGACGTGCCGGACCGTCATCGGCACGCCAAGCCGTTGTCCCAGCGCCACCGCGTCGGGCTGCACCACCCGGTTGCCCAGCACGGCGAGGCGGTGCAGGCCCCGGTAGCTGATCCGCCGCAGCGTCCGCGCGCTCGTGGACAGGGCCGGGTCGCACGTCATCACGCCGGGCACCTCCTTCACGACCTCGACGGGCACGCCGAGCGCCGCACCGAGCGCCACAGCGGTGAGGTCGCTGCCACCGCGCCCGAGCGTCATCACCCGGCCCGACTCGTCGAGTGCCTGGAAGCCCGCCACCACCGGCACGGCTCCGCGGGCGAGCACGTCGCGCAGCCGGTCGGTCGCCACCTCGCGCAGGACAGGTCTGCCGTCGCGCCGGGCGGCGCGGAGTCCGGCGTCGGTGGCGGTGAGCGGCGCCGCCCTGATGCCGCGACTGCTCGCGAGGTGCGCGACCAGCGCCGTCGAGATCACCTCGCCCGCCGACAGCATGAGGTCCCGGACGTGCGGATCCGGTGGTCCCGCTTCGGCCTCCAGCAGCCCGAGGAGCGTGTCGGTCGCGTAGGCGTCGCCCCGCCTGCCCATCGCGGACACCACGACCACCGGCACCTCGCCCGTGCTCACCGCGTTCTCGACGTCGGCGAGCACCCGTGCCCGGCGGACCTCGTCGGCGAGCAGGGTGCCGCCGAACTTGAGCACCCTCGTCATGCCGCCCCCGCCTTCGCGCTCCTGGCCTTGGTGGCGGTCACGACACCCGCCAGCGCCACCGCCATGCCGAGCCACGCCTGCCACGGCATCGCCTCGTCCACCAGCAGCCATGCGACGGCCGCGGCCGTCGGCGGCACCAGGAAGAACAGCGCCGACACGCGGGAGACCTCACCGGCGCGGATCATGGCCAGCAGCAGCGTGAGCGAGATCAGCGAGTTTCCCACCACCAGGTACGCCAGTGACACGACGAACTCGGTCGTCCACTCGATCCTCATCGTCTCGAACAGCAGGGCGAGCGGGGCGCAGGTCACCAGAGCCACCACGTACTGGACCAGGTTCGCGGTCACCGGGTGCTGCTCGGTGCCGAACCGCTTCTCGTAGAACGTGCCCGTCGTCATCGCGAGCAGGGCGCCGACCGAGCACAGGATGCCGACCTGCGTCGAGTCCCCGATGCCGGTGGTCGCGGTGATCACCACGACCACTCCCACCATGCCGATCGCGAGACCGGCCCAGCGGGTCACCGGCACGGACTCCCCCGCGACGCGCAGCGCCAGCAGCCCGACCAGGATCGGCTGGAACGCCACCACCACGCCGAAGGTGCCCGCCGAGACGCCGAGCACGAACGCGACGTAGGTCAGGATGAAGTACAGCGACTGGATGAACAGGCCGACGACGGCCTGGTGCCCCAGCTCCGCCCGCGTCGCGGGCAGCGGTGGGCGCAGCAGCGCGAACAGCACCACCAGGCACACGACGAGCACGAGGTACCGCAACGCGAGGAACGTGAACGGCTCCGCGTGCCTGAGCCCGAGCTTGGCGAAGGCGAACCCGCCGGACCACAGCAGGACGAAGACCGCGGGCGCGGCGGTGATCCACGCCGGCGGCGAGGTGATCGGCTTGGCGACGTCGTCCACTTCACACCCTCGTCGTGTCCGGTCCGGGGCGGCTCTCCACGCGGTGGAGCAGCCTGCCGAGGCGGGGGTTCGAGAGCTCGAACCCGAGCAGGTTTCGCAGGCGCCACACGAGCGCCTGGTTGCTGGACACCACCGGTCGACCGATCGCGGCCTCGATCTCGGGGATCACCGCGGTGGCGCGCAGGGAAGTGCACGACACGAGCAGCGCGTCCGCCGTGGTGTCGCACACCTCCGCGGCCGCGGCCGCGAGCGCGGCGGGCGGCAGCCGCGTCATGTCCAGGTCGCGCCGCAGGCCGAAGCCCGCGACGTTGACGACCTCGAACCCGGAGTCGGCGAAGTGCTCGGCGACCAGGTCGTTCACCCGCGCGACGTACGGGGTGAGGATCGACAGCCGTCGCGCTCCGAGCGACCTCAGCGCCGACACCGCCGCTCCGGCCGGTGTCAGGCACGCGGCGCCGGGCTGGGCGGCGCGGAGGCGTTCCGCGACCTGCTCCTCGCCCAGCACGATCGCGCCCGAGGTGCACCCGTACACGAGCACGTCCACCGGACCCACCCGGATCGTCCGGGCGGCGTCGGTGATCAGGCTCGCCATCGCCCGCAGGGTGTCGACCGTGATCGGGTCGGTGTTGGCGACCCTGGTCGTGTACAGGCCGACCTCGGGTGGGAGCAGCGCGCGCAGGTCGGACTCGACGTTGGCGTCCGTCGCCAGCGCGAGGAGCCCGACCGCGCCCGCGGGCGCCACGTCGTCCAGCGCGCGCGGCGGTTCGACCACTTCCGTCCTGGCGGGGACCACCCGTCCACCTCCTTCGTCTCAGTAGCCCAGGTCCACGTCGACCACGTGGCGGAGCGGCCTGCCCCGCCGGTCGTCCTCGATCGCGGCGACCACCTGGCGGAGCATGTCGCGCGGGTCCGCCACCGCCGCGCAGTGCGGGGTGATGGTCACCGCCGCATTGCTCCACAGTGGACTGTCCGAGGGCAGCGGCTCGGTCTCGAACACGTCCAGCACCGCGTGCGAGAGCACTCCTGCGTCGAGCGCGCGCAGCAGGTCGCGCTCGACGTGCACCTTCCCGCGGCCCGCTCCGATGAAGGCCGGGGCGTCGAGCACGCCGTCCCGCGCCAGCCGGTCGAGCAGCGCGAAGTCGACCATCGCCGTCGTCCGCGGGGTGAGGGGCAGGAGGCACACCAGCACGTCGGTCCTGCCCAGGAACTCCGCGAGCTCCTCCTCCCCCGCGTAGCAGTCCACATCGGACAGCTTGTGCCGGGTCCGGCTCCAGCCCGCCACCTGGAACTCCAGCTGCCGCAACGTCTTGGCGACCGCGCGGCCGAGCACCCCGAGGCCCATGATCCCGACCCGGAGGTCGCAGGCCGTGTGCGGCGTCTCCGAACGCCACACGCGGCTCCGCTGGAACAGCGCGAACTCGGCGTGCCGCCGGAGGATCCCGAGCACGTGGAACGCCACGTACTCGCACATCTGCCGGGTGAGCCGCTCGTCGACGACCCGGACCAGCGGCACGTGCCGCGGGTAGGAGCGGTCCCGCAGGACGTGCTCCACGCCCGCGCCCAGCGAGAAGACCAGCCGGAGGTTGTCCAGCCTGGCGAGCGCGCCCTCTGGCGGGTCCCAGACCAGCGCGTAGTCGACGGCCGACTCGTCGAACCCGTTTTCCGGGCACACGAGCACGGCGTCGGGCAGGTCGGCGCGGAGCGCGTCCCGCCACCACTCGACCGGTTCTCCCTCGGCCAGCAGGAGCACGTGCACGGTGTTCCCCTCCACTCGACTGCGCACCGCCCGCGATCAGCGGACCGGCGCGTTCTCCTTGACCGTGGTCCGGTGGATGACACGGGTGTACTTGTCGGCGTTGAACGACGTGGCCGCGTGGGCGACGCGGCGGTTGTCCCACAGCACGACGTCCTTGGGCTGCCACTTGTGCCGGTAGACGAACCGCGGCTGGGCCGCGAACTCGGTGACCTCCCGGATGAGCCGCTTGCCCTCCTCGTCGGTCATGCCGACCGCGCCGACGCTCATCCGCGAACCGAAGTACAGCGCCTTGCGCCCGCTGCGCGGGTGCGTGCGCACGAGAGGCCAGCGCTGCGGCGGCTCCTTCTCCAGTTCCAGCTCGACCGCGCTGATGGTGTTCGACTTGCCGAGGTCGCGCAGGTAGTCGTTCAGCCCTCGCACCGAGTGCAGCAGCACGACGTCCTCGTAGCGCCGCTTCGTGTCCTCGTCGAGCGCGTCGTACGACGAGTAGGTGCACGCGAACACCGTGTCACCTCCCGCGGGCGGCACCTCGACGCCGTAGAGCATGCTGACCCACGTCGGTTCCGCGTACTGCGAGTGGTCCGCGTGCCACTCGAGTTCGCCGTCCTCCGGTTCGTCCTCGTCGGTGTCGGGGGCGAAGATCACGGCCTTCTTGTCCGGGTTGCCGATCACGAAGATCTCGGGGTGCTCGGACTGGCGGTCCTCGACCCGCGGCGGCAGGTCGAGTTCCCCGAAGGCCCGGCAGAACCGGACCTGCTGCTCCGGGGTGATCCGCTGGTCGCGGAAGATCAGCACCCCGTACTCCTCCAGCGCTCCCTCGATCGCCGCCACGACAGCGGGCGTCGGTTCCCGACCGACGTCGACACCGTGCACGACAGCGCCGAGGACGGCGTCGAGCGGGGCGAAGCGGACGGAGTGCTCGATGTGCGACGGCGCACTCATCGACGTGCCTCCAAACTGTTGTCGGGTGTTCTTCCTGCTGCTGAGGATCTCGTCGGCCACCGCCCAGACGCCGGGCGGCGCGGAGCGGAAGGTCAGGCGGCGGTCGTCCGGCTGGGGCGCCAGGTCCGCCCGCCCCGCCACCACGCGGCGCAGCGCGTCGACGACCACGGCGGCGCACAACTCGTTGATGTCGTGCAGGAGTCTCGGCACCGAGTCGGGGCGGTTGGGCAGTTCCCTGGCGAGCAGGACAGGACCGCGGTCGACGCGGTGGTCGATCAGGTGGACGGTCGCTCCCTGGGGCAGCCCGTGGACGACGGCCCAGATGTAGGGGTTGTTGCCGCGCACGTCCGGCAGGAGGCCGGGGTGCACGTTGAGGAAGCCGTGCGGCACGGCCTCGATGAGCCCGCGGCGGAGGATCCTCGTGTCGCCGAGGACCCCCAGCTGCACGCCGGTCTCCTCGACGAGCCGGACTACGGACGCGTCGTTGTGGTCGGCCACGACCTCGTACCGCAGACCGAGGTCGGCGCAGGTCCGTTCGGCCGAACGCGGACGCCGGAAGCCCGGCACCCGTTCAAGCCGTTCCCACTGCGCTTCCCGGCCCGCCGCGGCGAGCTGCGACTCCTCGTCGACGACGAGCGACGGCCGGAAACCCGCGCGGAGCAGGCGGTCGAGCATGAGTTCGCCACGCGGGTGGCCCGCGAGGTTGAGGTAGGCGAACCGCAGGTCCGCGGCGGTCGAGCAGCCGGGCACCCGGAGCCGCACGGTGTCGGCCGCGGGGTACGAGCCGTCCTCGTCGTGCACCTCGTCCCCGTGCAGTCCGGGTTTGAAGACGCAGGCGATCGTCAGGTCGGTCCGCGCCCGCACGACGTGGGGATCGTGCCGGTCCAGCAGGTACACCACTCCGGGGCGCAGCGGATGGCGCCCGCCGGTGCGGAGGTCGACGAGTTCCCCTTCGCCGTCCACGCAGTACACGCACTCCACGTGGCAGCGGTACCGCATCGAGGTCTCCGTGCCCGCGAACATCGTGGTGACGTGGAAGGAGAACCCGACACCGTCCTCGGCGAGGACCAGGCGCACGCTCCGCCAGGTGTCCGACGTGACGCACCGCTTGGTGCCGAGGGCTTCGTCCAGCGTTCGAACGATCATGACGCGCTCGCCGCCATCCCGGTCGTGGCCCACCGCGGGGTCGTGCCGGTGACCACGTCGCGCACCGCCTGCTCCAGCAGGTCGATCCCGACGTCCAGCAGCGCGGGCTCGATCGTGAGCGGTGGCAGGCACTTCACGACCTCGTCCCGGCTCCCGCAGGTCTCCACGACCAGGCCGCGCCGGAACGCGGCGGCGGCGACGGCACGGGCCAGACCGGTCCGACCGGTGTCCAGGCCCAGCAGGAGCCCTCGGCCGCGGACCGGCTCGGGGGTGTCCCCGTTGTCCGGCAGCAGGAGCCGGGCGCGGAGGAGCCCGGCGCGGAGGGCCTCGCCCTTCTCCTCGACCGCCGCGGTGAGCGCTCCGTCCGACCAGTACCGCCGGAGAGCCGCGTGCGCGGTCACGAACGCCAGGTTGTTGCCCCGGAACGTGCCGCTGTGCTCCCCCGGCTCCCACACGTCGACCTCAGGGCGCAGCAGGACCACCGCGAGCGGCAGGCCGTACCCGCTGAGGGACTTGGACAGCGTGACGATGTCCGGGCGGACACCGGACTCCTCGAAGCTGAAGAAGCGACCCGTGCGACCGCACCCCGCCTGGATGTCGTCCACGATCAGCAGGGAACCGACCTTGCGGGCCAGCGCTTCCAGTCCGCGGAGCCAGCGCGAGGACGCCGTACGCACACCGCCTTCGGCCTGCACCGCCTCCACGATGAACGCCGCGGGCCGGTCGACACCGCTGCTCGGGTCGTCGAGGTAGCGCTCGACCAGCGCGAGCGTGTCGCAGGCGGGGCCGTGGTAGCCGTCGAACGGCATGAAGGTGACGTGCTGCCTGGAGTTTCCGGGGAACCGCTGGTACGACCGCTGCCCCGTCACGGCCAGCGCGCCGTGGGACATGCCGTGGAAGCCGTTGGTGAACGCGATCACGCCACTTCGCCCGGTCGCCTTCCGCGCGACCCTGAGCGCGGCCTCCACCGCGTGCGCCCCGGTGGGTCCGGTGAACTGGAGGCGGTAGTCGAGGTCCCTCGGCGCGAGCACGGTGCGGTGGAACTCCTCGATGAACGCGCGCTTCGCCGTGGTGGCCATGTCCAGGCTGTGCACGACACCGTCGTCGCGCAGGTGGCACAGCAGTGCCTCCTTGAGGACCGGGTCGTTGTGCCCGTAGTTGAGAGCGCCCGCACCGGCGAAGAAGTCGACGTAGGACTTGCCGTGCTCGTCGCGGATCTCGGCGCCGCTGGCGGACCGGAAGACAGCGGGAAAGGCGCGGGAGTAGTTCCGCACCCTCGACTCCAGCGCGCCGAACGCGTGCCATTCGGCGCCGAGCGCGCCATGAACTTCTGCCATGTGAATCCCCCAACAGTAGCGATGATTCGCGGCCGTGGTGACGTCGGCAGAATCGGTGTGGCCGGACGACGAGGTCTGCCGACTTGATCAGATGGTCGAGCGCACGGTGATTTTCACGTGCCGGACGGGACTTATCCGCTCAGCCAAAAAATCTTCCCCCTCGGTGCCCGACTTCCCCTGTTCGTTGAAATCGTCGCGCACCCGCCGCGAGTGCGGCTACCTTATTAGGGGGCGTAATTGCGCGGTGCACAAGTACGCAGGGGGGCGGTACCGATGGATCGGACCTGTTCGGCGACGTGCGGCGCGCCGGAGGTGTGCGACGAGGCGGTGGCGACGTACGAGGGAGCGGTCGCGAACAGCGACGTCGGGGATTGCCTCGCGCTGGCCGAGGTGCCGATGTGCCTGCGCAGGCTCGGACTGGTCGTGCCCTCGGCGCAGGCCGCCGACCGCGTGCGCGCCGTGCCGCCGTCCGTCGCGGCGGCGCACCACCTCGCACCGCTGGAGCGGGCGATCTCACGCAGGCGCACCGAACTGTCCGCCGTCACCGAGACGTTCGAGCTGATCGAGCAGGCCTACCACCGAGGTCGGGCGGCACACCTGCCCGACCTCGTCCACCTCCGCGGCCAGGCGGACGTCGAAGCCGCGCTGCGGCGCTCGCTCGACGAGTGCCAGGCGGAGCTCATCACCGCGCATCCGGGGAAGGGGCGGTCCGCCGAGGTGCTGGCGGAGGTGCTCGAACGGGACCTCCCGGTGCTGCGGAGGGGAGTGCACAAGCGAGTGATCTACCAGCACACCATCCGCACCCACGGGCCCACGCTGGAGTACATCGACAGCATCGTCCGCGAAGGGGCCGAGGCCCGGACCCTCAGCGAGCTGTTCGACCGGCTCATCGTCTTCGACCGGAAGACCGCCTACGTCGCGTCGCCGTCCGGCGGTGAGCACGAGCTGGTCGAGATCCACCAACCCTCTCTCGTGCAGTACCTGATCCGTTCCTTCGAGCTGGCCTGGAGCAGGGCGATCCCCGTGCCCGCCACGGCTGGCTACCGGTACTCCGTGTCGGTGACGAGCGACATCCAGCTCAGCATCATGCGCATGCTCGTCAACGGGCTCACCGACGACAAGATCGCACGGGAGCTCGGGATGGGCAGGCGCACGGTCGCCGAGCACGTCCGGCGGCTGTCCCAGCGCTTCGGCAGCTCGGGCCGCGCGCAACTCGGTTACGCCATAGCCAGATCCGGCCTGCTCGACACCGACGACCAACCAGAGCGCTGAGGTTCACGAACGAATTCCCACCGCTCACTCCTACCCGATCTTCGACTTCGGCCGGGAGTGAACGAGAACAACGGCATCGGATTCGTTAGCTCGCCGAAAAATGAATGATTTGCTCAAGGCGGCAGGAACGACCCTTCCCCGGTGGTCTCATGGTCATCGAAGGGTCCGAAGGTTGACCAGCCTCAGCTCGTCGGGCCGCTCTGTCCGCTTCGCCGCTGGACCAGCGGAATGAAGAGATCGTTGATGATCGAGTGGATCCGTGCGGGTTCCAAGGGCCTCAGGTCCATGAGCAGATCGTGGCGCACCAGGTCGAACGGCATAACGAGCACGGCGGGCGGGACGCTTCCCAGGTCGATCTCCCCGCGGTCGTGCGCGCGCTGGTACACGACCTGCGGAATGGAGAGCGGCGCGCCACCGAGGATCCTGTCGCGCAGCTCCGCCGGCGTCAGGGCGGCGTCGGCGAGCAGCCCTGAGAACGCGGTGGCCGCCGCTATCGCGAAGAAGGTGGCGCGGGCCTCGCTCATGCTGGTCAGCAGCGCCAGCAGGTCGCCGGACAGCGAACCGGTGTCGGGGACGGCTACCGGATGGCTGTTGCGGTAGTGCTCGATGGCGGCGAGCACCATCTGATCCTTGTTGGCCCGGCGGCGGTAGAGCACGGCGATCCCGGTTCGTGCCCGCGCGGCAACGGACTCCATGGTCAGCCTCGCGTAGCCGACCGCGACCAGTTCGTCCCACGCCGCGGAGAGCACGGCGTGCTCGAGTTTCACGCCCCGGCGCCGTTGTTTGACCCGGTCGCCGTCGACAGCACCCACCCGTCCCATAATAGGAGAGGTTTTCCTTCCTTGCCCAACGACGCTATTTTGGCGTGAGCTTCCCCGATAACCCGAGGCAGTTGTTATCTGGCTGCGGTCAGTGCTGCCGGGATGGTAGCCGGCTCGGTCTGGGCGGTGTGCCAGGCGGCTTCGTACTCGTCGGGGCTGAGCCAGCCGAGTTCCTTCTG
>NZ_DBNGPQ010000037.1:0-21179 GCF_057122925.1 Umezawaea sp.
TGAACGGCCCACCCACACACCGCACGGTGATGCCAAGCCCGATGAACGGCCCGACCACCCGACGCACAGCGACGCCGAGCCCGGTGAACGGCCCGGCCACAACCAGCGCCTACCCCGCGTCAACAGCCGCCAACACCGCCACGACCGGACCGTTCACCAACCCAGCCGACCACCCACCCGACCACAACCGCGCCGACCACCCGCCCGACCACAAACCCGTCGACCACAAACCCGTCGACCACCTACCCGACCACCCCCCGACAGCCCCGCCTACCCACCCGCCCCCAACACCCTCCGAGCCGCCAAAGCCGCCCCGATGTGCTGGAGGTCGGCAGGCCGGGCCGGGTCGAGGCCGGTCAGCGCGACCACCCTCCGCAGCCGGTAGTCGACGGTGTTCGGGTGCAGGTGCAGGCGGGCCGCGGTGCGGCGGCGGTTCAGGTCTTCCGCCAGGTACAGCTCCAGCGTCGGCAGCAGGTCCGGGTTGTCCGACAGGGGGTCCAGCAGGGCGGCCAGCGCGGTGGTGGCGGGGGTGGTCCGGCCAAGCTGGTACTCCAGCAGCACGTCCTCCAGCCGGTACGCCCCCGGCGGGCGGCCGAGGCGGAGCGCGGTGTCGAGCACGTCGCGGGTCTGCCGGTGCGCCGACGGGAGGTCGGCGGTGTCGGCGACGGCGAAGGCGGCGGTGACCGCGACCCCGGCCGCGGCACCGAGTCGCTCGACCAGCGCGGGCACCGGGTGGTCGGCGGGCAGCAGGACGACGCCGCCGTGGACGTCCAGCAGGTGCGGGGCGTTGTGCAGCTCGTCCTGCACCCGCCGCAGCGCGCGCCGCGCGGAGATCGCGGCGTCGACGCCCTCGTCGGGACGGTCGCCGAGGGACAGGACGACCACGGCGTACCGGTCCAGGACGCGGTCGGCGACGGGGTCGCCCGCCAGCAGTGCCGTGACCAGGGCGTGGCGGGCGTCCCGTTCGTGGCCGAAGATCGTCTGCTGCTCCTCGGCGTAGGCGGTGGCGACGACCGAGGTGGCGGTCTGCTGGAACCGGAACACCAGGTCGGTGGCCGTCAGCACGTCGGCGAGGTCGTCGGGGCGCGCGTCGTCGAGCAGCGCGTGCCACAGGGCGCGGACGCCGAGGCTGTACGCGGTGAGGACGGCGCCGAGCGGCACGCCCTCGGCGGCGCGGCGGGCTGCGGACGCGGCGAGGTCGCCGAGGTCGGCCTCGGTGGGCGGGACGCCGGTGCGCAGCATCCGCTCCACGATCCGCAGGTTGGTGGCGGTGATGCGGGTGATGTCGCCGTCCAGCTCCTCGCGCGGCAGGGACTGGTAGAGCGGGATCTCGGCGACGAACCGGGCCACCAGGTCGCGGGCGATGGACCGGGCGCGCACGAGTTGTTCGTGCAGCGGACGACCGTTCACGGTGAGCTTGTGATCCGTCACAAGTACCTCGATCGGGGTTTGCGTGAACTCCCAGCGGCGGCGAGCGGCAACAACCCACATCATGTCATCCAAGCCAGTCCGTGACACTCAGGAGATGACCATGCGCAGGCTGCTACCAGTGCTGTTGGCGGCGTTGTCGATCACAGCGGTGACCGGCACGGCGTCCGCCGCGCCGCGCTTCACCGAGTACGTCGCCCTCGGCGACTCGGCGGCGGCCGGGCCGCTGATCCCCGACCAGGACCTGGTGCACCCCGGCTGCCTGCGGTCGTCGCGGAACTGGCCGAGCGTGCTGGCGTCGTCCCTCGGCGTCGGGCAGTTCCGCGACGTCACGTGCTCGGCGGCCGTCGCGGACGACTTCGAGGGCAGCCAGACGACGTTCCTGGGCGCGGTGCCGCCGCAGTTCGACGCGCTCACCCCGACGACCGACCTGGTGTCGGTGACCATCGGCGGCAACGACATCGGCCTGGTCGGCGCGGCGCTCGGGTGCGTCAACCTGCTGCCCGAGCCCGTCGGCGTCTCGTGCGAGGCGCGGCTGACCGCGGGCGGCGTCGACCAGCTCGCGGCGAAGGTGGACGCGTTC
The DNA here is from genome assembly GCF_057122925.1 of Umezawaea sp. Lineage (NCBI taxonomy): Bacteria > Bacillati > Actinomycetota > Actinomycetes > Pseudonocardiales > Pseudonocardiaceae > Umezawaea > Umezawaea sp. The sequence goes on from NZ_DBNGPQ010000037.1 coordinate 2,012, forward strand.
GCGCCGGAGTTCGCCGCCGTGCTGGACGGCATCCACGCGCGGTCGCCCCTGGCGAAGATCGTGGTCGTCGGGTACGGCACGTACATCCGGCCCGGCGGGTGCTACCCGGCGCAGCCGCTGTGGGGCCGCGACTCCGACTACATCCAGGCGAGCATCAACCGGCTGAACGCCGCGTTCGCGGCCGAGGCGCGGGCGCACGGGGCGACCTTCGTGGACATCGCGCCGCCGAGCGTGGGCCACGACGTGTGCGCGCCGGTCGCCGACCGCTGGTTCGAGGGCCTGGTGCCGACGACGGTCGCCGCTCCCCTGCACCCGAACCGGAACGGCATGGCGGCCATCGGCGACTACCTGGCGGACGCCTTGTCCGACAGCGTCTCGTAGACCTGGTAGACGCCGCTGTGGTCGTCGTCGCCGAACCCGAGTGCGCACATCGCCGAGTACATCTGCTCGACGGTGGCCGTCACCGGTAGCGGCACGCCGACCTCGCGGCCCGCCTCGACCGCGAACACCAGGTCCTTCAGCTGGTTCACCGCGCGACCGCCGGGGGTGAAGTCGTGCGAGAGCCACCTGTCCTTCTTCACGTCGAGCACCCGGCTGCCCGCGAGCCCGCCCTGGAGGACCTCCACGACGACGGCCGGGTCGAGCCCGCCCTTGACGGCCAGCGCGAGCGCCTCGGACACGGCGGTGAGCGTGGCCGCGACGACGATCTGGTTGCACGCCTTGGCCAGCTGGCCCGCGCCGAGCGGGCCGAGGTGGCGGACGGTCGTGCCGAGCACGGCGAAGTACGGCCGCAGCCGCAGCACGTCGTCGGCGTGGCCGCCGACCATGATGCTCAGCGTCGCCGCGTCCGCCCCGACGTCGCCGCCGCTGACCGGCGCGTCGACCAGCCGGACGTCGGGCAGCCGGTCGCCGAGGTCGCGGATCGCGGCGGGCGACACGGTGCCCATCACGACCAGCAGCGGCCGGTCGACGCCCGCCCTCCGCCAGCCCGCGAGGAGCCCGTCCTCACCCGCGAGGACCTCGACCACCTCGGGGAGGTCCGGCAGGACCGTGAGCACGACGGGCAGCGCGGCCTCGGCGGGGGTGGCGGCGGCGACGGCCCCGGCGCTCCTGGCTTCGCCGTCGCGGCCGGGCGTGCGGTTCCAGACGGTCACCGGGAAGCCCGCGCGGGCGAGGTTGCGGGCCATCGGCAGGCCCATGGCTCCCATGCCCAGCACGGCGATCGGGTCTTGGCGCATCTGGGCATCCTGGCCCGGTCCACTCGGGTCGGCAACGGCTGCGACATCCGATGACGGGTGGTTCCTAAGATGGGTGACCATGAGCGTGGAGCGGCTGCGGAGGCACCCCGGCCACCGGGGGCTCCGGCTTTCCGGGCGGGTGGGGCGCGTCAGCACGGCGGTGAGCGGGGTCGGCCTGCTGTTCGGGGGATTGACAGCGGCCGAGCGGGACCAGTTGGCTGAGCTGTTGCCGGAGGCGTGCGCGCACCACGAGGCGCCGCGCTGAAGTGGTGTTCTGGGGTGTAGATTAGATGTTCTGCGCGCGCACTCTGGGGGCACGCAGAATAGTCAGGCAAAAACCTGACCACAGAGGACGGTAACGAGAAATGAGGCACGTTGTCAAGCCCCTCCGATGACCTCCGGCTCCGGGAAATCTCCTCGGAGCAGGAGTACGTGTCGATGCTCTACGGCAGGCTGGACGACCTCCGCGAGCAGAGCTCGAAGCGACTGGCGGGCGCGCTGCGGCAAACCGGTGGCACGCACCAGATGCGCTCGGAGCGGGACACCTCCGTCGCCATGTACTCGGACCAGCTCGCCCAGTACAGCGCGGTGGAGAACGGTCTCTGCTTCGGCAGGCTGGACTTCCACGAGGGCGAGCGGTTCTACATCGGCCGCATCGGCCTGTTCGACGAGGACAAGGAGTACGAGCCGCTCCTGATGGACTGGCGCGCCCCGGCGGCGCGGCCGTTCTACCTGGCGACCGCCGCGTCGCCGGACGGCGTGCGCAGGCGCAGGCACATGCGCACCAAGCAGCGCACCGTCGTGGCGTACGACGACGAGGTCCTGGACATCAACTCGACCGAGCCGAGCCGCAACGAGGGCCTGACCGGCGAGGCGACGCTGCTCGCCGCGGTGAACGCGAACCGCACCGGGCAGATGAGCGACATCGTCGCGACCATCCAGGCCGAGCAGGACCGGATCATCCGCACCGAGCTGAACGGCGTCGTCGTCGTGCAGGGCGGCCCCGGCACCGGCAAGACGGCCGTCGCGCTGCACCGCGCCGCGTACCTGCTGTACACGCACCGCAGGCAGCTCGCGAAGCGCGGCGTGCTCGTGGTCGGGCCGAACGCGACGTTCCTGCGCTACATCGGCCAGGTGCTGCCGTCGCTCGGCGAGACCGGCGTGCTGCTGTCGACCGTGGGCGAGCTGTACCCCGGTCTGACCGCCGTCGGCCGCGAGCCCGTCGAGGTGGCCGCGATCAAGGGCCGCCTCCAGATGGCGGACGTCGTCGCGCACGCGATCAAGGACCGGCAGGAGGCGCCCGGTCTGGTCGAGATCCCGTTCGAGCAGGACACCCTGCGCATCGACCGGCGGGCGATCACCGAGGCCCGCGGCCGGGCGAGGCGCACCCGCAGGCCGCACAACGAGGCCAGGCGCACGTTCGTCCGCGAGATGATCTCCACGATGGCGAACCAGGCCGTCAACAAGCTCGGCAGGCACCTGCTCGACGCCGACGACATCGACGAGATCCGCCGCGAGCTGCGCGAGGACGAGAACGTGCAGCGGGCGCTGGCCGAGCTGTGGCCGACGCTCACCCCGCAGCAGCTGCTCAGCGACCTGTTCTCCTCGGCGAAGCGGCTGTCGGCCGCCGCGCCGCGGATGAGCAAGGAGGACCGGGCGCTGCTGCTGCGCCCCGCGGACGCCGAGTGGACCCCCGCCGACGTGCCGCTGCTGGACGAGGCCGCCGAGCTGCTCGGCGAGGACGACGCGGACGCCAAGGCGAAGGCGGAGCGCCAGCGCAGGCAGGCGGTCGACTACGCGCAGGGCGTGCTGGACATCCTCGACCTGGAGGACGACGCCGACCCCGAGATCCTGATGGCGCAGGACCTGATGGACGCCTACCGGCTGGCCGAGCGGCACGGCGGCGAGACCTACGAGACCGCGGCCGAGCGCGCGGCGGCCGACCGGACGTGGACGTTCGGGCACATCATCATCGACGAGGCGCAGGAGCTGTCGGCGATGGCGTGGCGCACGCTGATGCGCCGCTGCCCCAGCAAGTCGATGACCGTCGTGGGCGACATCGCCCAGACCGGCGACATCGCGGGCGCGACCTCGTGGAGCCAGGTCCTGTCGCCGTACGTGATGGACCGCTGGAAGCTCACCGAGCTGACCGTCAACTACCGCACCCCGTCGGAGATCATGGCCGTCGCCGCCGACGTCCTGGCGAGCGTCGACCCGGACCTCGTGCCGCCGACGTCGGTGCGCGACAGCGGTGTCGAGCCGTGGCACGCGCGGGTGGACGACCTGGTGGCCGACCTGCCCGCGCTGGTCGCGCGCGAGTCCGCCGAGATCGGTGAGGGCAAGCTCGCGGTGATCGTGCCGCTGGCCAGGCTGGCCGAACTGGGCGACGCCGTCACGGCGGGCGTGCCCGGCTCGGCCGTCGGCAACCAGTCCTCGGCCCTGGACTCGCGGGCCGTGGTGCTCAGCGTCCTGGACGCGAAGGGCCTGGAGTTCGACGCGGTCGTGGTCGTCGACCCGGCCGGGATCCTCGCCGAGTCGCCGCGCGGTGCCAGCGACCTCTACGTCGGTCTGACCCGCGCCACGCAGCGGCTCGGTGTCGTGCACACCGACGAGCTGCCCGAGGTGCTGAGCAGGCTGAAGGACGCGCCGGTCCCAGCGTGAGAAAAAGGGCTGTCGAGGCCACCGCAGAGGGGTGGTGGCCTCGACAGCCCGATGTGGTTTGTTAAAGAACTCACGAGATCAGCAATGCGGAATCCGGTTGCGTGGACCGGAAACAATAACGCTGTCAGCGGATGACACCGTTATCACATCCCGCCCGCGAAGCCTCGCTCCAGGGCAGGGAGCTGGGTCTTCACGGTCGAACACGGTGCGTGCACCTATTGCACCGTCTGAGTCATAATCAAACGCCTTTCGTCTGACAATCTAATCTTCCACCCGGCCCCCGGCGTTAGCCAAGAAATGTCGTAACTATCATTGAGCCAAGTGGACCAACGCATTGACCGGGTCGGACTGGTGGAGCCACCGCAGAGGGTGGTGGCCCCATCAGCCGCCGAGTGCACCCCCTGGAGCGGGCTCGTCCGATCAACGAGCGAGCGCCGAGGTGGATTCGCCGCGGGACCCCGCCCGGTTCGATTCGTGATGTTCTCGTGAGGGAGTTGCGCCGGTCGGGCTAACGGAGCAGAGCCGCCAGGCCCAAACCGGCGTAGGCGGCGGCGAGACCGAGCACGAGCGAGACCACGACGTTGCGCAGCGCGGCACGGCGCTCGCCCGCCTCGAACAGCACCAGCGTGTCCAGGCTGAACGTCGAGTAGGTCGTCAGGGCGCCGCAGAACCCCGTGCCCAGCACGGCCAGCGCGGTGCCGCTCGCGGGCAGCGCGATCAGGAACCCGAGCAGCAGCGAGCCCGCGACGTTGACGAGCAGGGTCCCGCGCGGACCGGGGAAGGCACGGCCCACCAGGTAGCGCAGCGGCGCACCCGCGGCGGCGCCCGCGGCGACCAGCAGCGCCGTCACCCGCGCACCCGCCTGGCCAGCGCGGAGCCCGCGGACACGGCCACCACGGCGGGCAGCAGCGTGCCGAAGAGGTAGAGCAGGGCGACCGAGGGCCGCCCGTCGTCGAGGAACCGCTGGAGGTCGACGACGTAGGTGGAGAACGTCGTGTACCCGCCGAGGAACCCGGTGCCGAGGAACGCCCTCGGCAGGGGCGCGTCGGTGACGGCGGCGAGCACGCCGATGAGGAAGCAGCCCGACACGTTGACGGCCAGGGTCGTCCACGGGCCGTGCGGGAGGACCACGCCGAGCCCGTAGCGGGCCAGCGCGCCGAGGACACCGCCGCACGCGACGGCTCCGAGGAGTCGGGTCAAGCGCGGTCCTCCCGAACGGTCAGGCCTTCTCGGGCAGCTCCGAGGAGTGGTGGGTCACGATCATCCACCTGCCGTCGATCTTCTCGTAGACGAACGTGTAGCGGGCGTCGACGTGCTCGGTGCCGCCGTTCCTCTTCAGCGTGAAGCGGCAGATGCCCGAGTCGATGGCCTCCGTCGAGCGGAGCACGCGCACGTACGACTTCAGCACGACGCCGAGGGGCCGCAGCTCCTGGAACCGCGCGAAGTAGTCCACGATGCCCGCGCGGTCCGTGCGGACCTCGTTCGACAGCGTGGGCAGCAGCACGGCGTCCGGCGTGTACCGGTCGGCGACCTTGTGCGGGTCCCCGGTGGCGAGCGCGGCGTTCCACTCCCCGTACAGCGCGGCGATCTCCCCCACGGCGGGCCAGTAGGTGATGGTGCGGGTGGTGTCCAGCAGTTCGCTCATGGCGGTTCTCCCCGAGACCTGAGGAAGTGACTCCGTCCACTGTCGACGCGAAGAGCGCCGAGGACATCCCCTAGCCTGCGCCGGAGCACCCCAGGAATCGGGTAGGGGTGGTTTCAGCGCAGGTGGTCCACCAGGTGGTCGAGCGCGGTCAGCGCGCGGACCACGTCGGCGCGCTCGCCCTCGTCGAGCTTGTCCAGCGCGTCGCCGATGCGCTTCTCGTGCGCGCTCTGCCACACGGCGAGCTGCTCGTGGCCCTGCTCGGTCACCGACAGCCTGGCCACGCGGCGGTCGGTCGGGTCGCCCGCGCGGGACACGAGGCCGGACTCGATGAGCTGGCCGACGAGCCCGCTGACCGTGTTGGGCGCGAGGCGCAGCTCGGCCGCCAGGTCGCCCACCCGCATGGGCGGCCGTTCGGCGAGCGTCTGGAGCAGCTCGATCTGGGCCATGGGCAGCGATTCCCACGGCCAGTCCGACCTGATGCTCGTCCGCAACGCCCTGCGCAGCCGGGTCACCACGTCGGTGAGCGTCCGGGCCTCATCTGACATGCGGTGCAGGTTACTGACCGCGATAGCTCTGACTCCGATATGATCGGAAGCAGATGGATCAGTCTGCGCGCGGGTGGCGGTGGTTCGTCGCGGAGTCGCCTCGTCCGCGACGGGTCGCGACCTGGGTGGGCGCGCCCTGGCTGGTGATCGGGACGGTCTGCTTCGGCGCGTTCATGGGCCAGTTCGACGCGAGCATCGTCACGCTCGCCCTCCCGCCGCTCGCCACGCACTTCGACGTCTCGCCCGCCGCCGTCGAGTGGGTGTCGCTGTCCTACCTGCTGGCGCTGGTCGCGCTGCTGGCCGCCGTCGGCGGGCTGGCGGACGTGCTCGGCCGCAAGCTCGTCTACGTCTACGGGTTCGCCGTGTTCACCGCGGCCTCGGTCGGCTGCGCCCTCGCGCCGGACCTGGCGGCGCTGGTCGTGTTCCGGGTCGTGCAGGGCCTCGGCGCCGCGATGCTCCAGGCGAACAGCGTGGCGCTGGTCGTGGCGAGCGTGCCGCGCGAGCGGATGCGGACGGCGCTGGGCGTGCAGGCGGCGGCGCAGGCGCTCGGGCTGGCGCTGGGGCCGACGGTCGGCGGCGTGCTCGTGGCGGCGCTGGGCTGGCGGTCGGTGTTCGCGATCAACGTGCCGATCGGTGTGGTCGCGATGGTGGCGGGCCACTACCTGCTGCCGCGCACGGTCGACCGCGCCGAGCGCTCCCGGTTCGACCTGCTCGGCACGCTCCTGCTGGCCGCGACCACGACGGCCGCGCTGCTGGCCCTGTCGGGGGCGTCGGGGCTGGCCGTGCCGGTGCTGCCGCTGCTGGCGGGCGCGGTGGCCGCCGGGGTGCTGCTGTGGTGGTGGGAGCGGCGGGTGGCCGTGCCGCTGCTGGACCTCGCGCTGCTGCGCACCGCGCCGGTCGGCCGGGGGCTGTTCGGCGCGCTCTGCGGCTACCTCGTGCTCTTCGGGCCGCTCGTCGCGGTGCCGTTCGCCGCCACCGGGTCGCCGCTGGCGACCGGCCTGGCGCTCACCGCGCTGCCCGCGGGGTTCGCGGTCGCGGCGACGCTCGGCCAGCGGCTGCTCCCCCGCTCGTGGACGTCCGCGCGGGTGGGGGCGTGGCTGGCCGCCGCGGCGGCGCTCCTGCCCGCCGTCGCGCCCGCCGCGCTCGTGCCCGCGCTGGCGCTGCTGGGTTTCGGGCTCGGCGTGTTCACGCCCGCCAACAACGCGGGGGTGATGGCCGCGCTCCCGCCGGGCCGGGCCGGGCTGGGCGGTGGGCTGGTGAACACGACCAGGGGCCTCGGCACGGCGCTGGGCATCGCGATCAGCACGTACGTGCTGCACACCGGGGGCGGTCAGGCGCTGCGGACGACGTTCGCCGTGCTGGCGGTGGTCGCGGTCGCCTGCGCCCTGTCGACACCGGCCCTCCGGAGCGGGAACGGCACCCGCACTCGGTAGCTCCAACGGCCTCGACCGCTCCGGGGAGGCGCGCGGTGGAACTGGCGAACCGGGTACCGGCGGGCGCCGATCCCGGTCTCCCCAGCGCCGCCCGCCTCCACGACTACCCGCTCGGCGGCTCGCGGCGGCGCCCGCCACCGGCCTGCTGGACCCCGCCGAGCCGCTCGGGCTGCTCGCGGTCGGCGTGCTGCACCTCGTGCCGCCCGAGGGCGACCCGCACGGCGTGCTCGGCGTCTACCGCGACGCGGTCGCCGGTGGGAGCATCCTCGCGGTGTCGCACGCGACGGCGGACTTGCAGCCCGAGGAGATGGCCGGGATCGTCGAGGTCGTGAGCAGGAGCTCCCACCCCGTGTTCCCGCGCTCCCACGCGGGGATCAGCGGTCTGTTCGCCGGGTTCGACGTGGTCGACCCCGGCGTCGTGCCGCTGCCGCTGTGGCGGCCGGAGAGGGTCGCCGACGACGACCCGACGAGGGCCGGGCTCTACGCGCGCGTCGGCCGCGAGGGGTGACGCGCGCACCCCCTGGCAGCACGAGGACGAGGAGCATGACAGCGCAGGAGCCACCGCCCAGGACCCGTCGGCAGGAACTGGCCCGCGAGTGGGTGGAGGCCGTCTACTCCACGACGTACGTGCCGATGTCCTCCACCGAGATCGAGCTGTACCTGCTCGACCTGGTGGACGTGGTCGTGGACGCCCTCCAGGCCGAGCCGTTCACCGCGGCGCCCGTCGCGGTCGTCGGCGACAGGATGGTGGCGGCCCACTTCACCGGCAGGCACACGTTGCAGCGCACCGTGGAGGTCCTCGGCCGCGCGCTGCTGTTCAGCCCGGAGCTGGGCGGCGTCGACCGGCGGGCGGAGAAGGTCGTCGCGATCCTCGGCACCGTCGGCGCGCGGTACGCGACCGCGCTGCGGCTCGACGCGCTCGACCAGCAGGAGGAGATCAAGTGGGCGCTCCTCCGGGCGAAGCGGGGCGTCGAGCGCACGCTCGAACTGAGCGAGGCCCGGTTCCGCGAGGTGTTCGACTCCTCCGCGGTGGGCATCGTGATCACCGGGCTGGACGGCACCGTCGTCGAGGCGAACGACGCCATGGCGACCATCCTGGGCGGTGACCGCTCCCTGATCGGCCGGTCGCTGCCCGCGCGCTTCCACCCGGAGGACGCCGAGCTGCTGATCGGGTCCTACCGCCGGGTGAGCGAGGGCGTGGTGGACCGCTTCCGCGAGCAGCGCAGGCTGATCAGGGCCGACGGCGAGCCCGCGTGGGTGCTCCTGGCCGTCTCGCTGCTGCGCGACGCCGACGGCGAGCCCGCCTACCACGTGACGATGGTCGAGGACGTCAGCGAACTGCACCTGATGCGGAAGAACCTGGACTTCCTGCTGCTGCACGACTCCCTCACCGGCCTGTCGAACCGGCAGCACTTCATCACCCAGCTCGAAGCGGTGCACAACCGCTCCGAGCGCGGGATCACGCTCTACCACCTCGACCTGGACTCGTTCTCATTGATCAACAACGGCCTCGGCCACGCGGCCGGTGACCGGCTGCTCAAGCAGACCGCGCACCGGCTGGCCGCCGTCGTCGAGGGCGAGGAGACCGTGGTGGCGCGGATCGGCGGCGACGAGTTCGCCATCGTGGTCGACAACTCGGCGACCACGCCCGGTGTCACCACGATGATCGACATGATCAACGACGAGCTGGCGGAGCCGGTGTTCATCGACGACCGCGGCGTCGCGCTCACCGCCACCATCGGCGTGCTGGACCGCCCGTCGCGCGACTGGTCCGTCGGCGAGCTGCTGCGCGCGGCGAACACGACGCTGCACCGGGCGAAGGCGAAGGGCAAGCGGCAGTGGCTGCCCTACGACCCGCACGAGGACTCGCGGCACCGGACGTGGGCCGACGTGGCCGCGTCGATGCCCGGCGCGCTGGAGAACGGCGAGATCGAGGTCGACTTCCAGCCCGTCGTCGCGCTGGCCGACCGCACGGTCGTCGGCGTGGCCGCGCAGCTGCGCTGGGGCACTCGGGGGCACCGCCAGTGCCTCGAACTGGCGGAGGAGACCGGTCTGTCGCTGCCGGTCGGGCAGTGGGTGCTGCGCCACGCGGGTGAGCTGGTGGCCCGGTGGCGCGAGGACGCGGCCCTGGCCGCCGTGCCGCTGCACGTGTCGCTGGGCCCGATGCAGTCGCGCGACGAGGACCTCGTGGGCGCGGTGAAGCGGACGCTGGACGAGACGGGGCTGCCGGTGTCCGAAATGCGGATCTCGGTGAACACCCGCGCGGTGCTCACCGGGGGCGGCGACGACAACGTGCGGGTGCTGGCCGACGCCGGCATCACCACCGGCCTCAACGCCTTCCACGGCGGCCAGGACGAACTCGCGCTGCTGACCGAGCTGCCGATCGGGTCGGTCACCATCGCGGACGCGGACGTGCGCAGGCTGGCCGCCGGGCCGGACCGCGACTCCGTGCTGCACAACGCGATGACGGCGCTCGTGGCGGTCGTGCACCAGGCGGGCGTGGCGGTGGTGGCCACCGGGGTGGCGAGCGAGGACGAGGCCGCCTGGTGGGCGGGGATCGGCGCGGACGCCGCCCAGGGCGAGTTCTTCGCCCCTCCCCTGACCCCCGAGGAGGTCACCGGCCTGTTCGGGCGGAACTAGGACCGGGACCTCTCCTCAGAGCTGCTTCACGGCCGCGAGCAGCTTGGTGAGCGACTCCTTGGCGTCGCCGAACAGCATGGTGGTCTTCGTGTTGTAGAGCAGCTCGTTGTCGATGCCCGCGAAGCCCGGCCGCATGGAGCGCTTCATGAACACCACGGCCCGCGCGCGGTCGACGTCGAAGATCGGCATGCCGAAGATGGGGCTGGCGGGGTCGTCGCGCGCACCGGGGTTGACGACGTCGTTGGCGCCGACCACGAGGGCGACGTCCGTGCTCGTCATGCCGGGGTTCACGTCGTCGAGCTCCCTGAGCTGCTCGTAGGGCACGTCGGCCTCGGCCAGCAGCACGTTCATGTGGCCCGGCATCCGGCCCGCGACCGGGTGGATGCCGTAGCTGACGGAGATCCCCCGGTTCTCCAGCAGCGTCACCAGTTCCCGCGCGGCGTGCTGGGCCTGGGCCACGGCGAGGCCGTAGCCCGGCACGATGACGATGGAGTGGGCGTAGCCCAGCAGGATCGCGACGTCCTCGACGGTGCCGGAGCGGACGGTCCGCGACTCCTCGCCGTGCGCTCGGGCGACGGTCGCGGTGAACGCCCCGAACAGGATGTTCCCCAGCGGCCTGCCCATGGCCTGCGCCATCATCCGGGTCAGCAGGGTGCCGGACGCGCCGACGAGCGTGCCCGCGACGATCAGCAGGGTGTTCGCCAGCACGTAGCCGGACGCGGCCACGGCGAGGCCGGTGAACGCGTTGAGCAGCGAGATGGCGATCGGCACGTCCGCGCCGCCGACCGGCAGCACGAAGGCGATGCCCAGCAGCAGCCCGGCGACCGTCAGCGCGACCAGCAGCGCGGTGGACGACGTGACGAGCACGGCCACCGCGAGCCCCAGGCTGACGACGACGACCCCGATGCTCAGCACCCGGCCCGCGGGCAGCACGACCGGGCGGGTGGTCATGATCTCCTGGAGCTTCGCGAACGTGACGAGGCTGCCGGAGAAGCTGACCGCGCCGATCAGGACCGTCAGCACGGTGGCGACGCGGAACAGCAGCTCGCCCCCGTCGTGGAACTCGGCCAGCGCCACCAGCGCCGCCGCCGCGCCGCCGACCCCGTTGAACAGGGCCACCATCTGCGGGATGGCGGTCATCTTCACCGACCGCGCCGCGGGGATGCCGACGACCGTGCCCAGCGCGATGGCGACGAGGATCCACGGCCCGTTGTGGACGGCACCGTGCAGGAACGCCGTGACGACGGCGAGGGCCATTCCCGCCGCGCCGAGCAGGTTGCCCGCGCGGGCGAAGCGCGGCGTGCTCAGCCCCTTGAGCGCCAGCAGGAAGCACAGCGCGGCGACGAGGTAGGCCAGCTGGACGCTCATCGCTTGTGCCCCTTGAACATCTCCAGCATCCGGTCGGTGACGACGAAGCCGCCGACGACGTTGACGGTCGCGAGGAACACCGCGAGCAGGCCCAGCACGACCTGCACGCCGCTCTCGGCGGCGCCGGTGATGAGGACGGCGCCGACCAGGATCACGCCGTGGATGGCGTTGGCGCCCGACATCAGCGGCGTGTGCAGGATCGTGGAGACCTTCGAGACCACCTCGAACCCCACGAACGCCGCCAGCACGAAGATCGTGAGCAGGTCGATCACAGCAGCCCCCTGGTCGGCTCGTGCCGCACCTCGCCCGCGTGCGTCAGGCAGCACCCGGAGAGCACCTCGTCGGTCAGGTCCGGCTCGACGACGCCGTCCCGCACCATCATCAGCAGCAGGTTCGCGACGTTGCGCGCGTAGAGCTTGCTGGCGTGCACCGGCATCCCGCTGGGCATGTTGCGCGCGCCGTGCACGAGCACCTCGCCGACCCAGACCTCCTCGCCCGCCACCGAGGCGGTGCAGTTGCCGCCGGACTCGGCGGCGAGGTCCACGACGACCGAGCCGGGCGCCATCGCCTTGAGCATGTCGGTGGTGACGAGCACCGGGGCCGCCCTGCCGGGGATCGCGGCGGTGGTGATCACCACGTCGGAGGCGGCGACCCGCTCCGCGATCAGGTCCCGCTGGCGCTCCAGGAACGTCTCCGACTGCTCGGCCGCGTACACGCCGGTCTGCGCCTCCAGCGGCAGCTCCACGAAGCGCGCGCCGAGGCTGCGCACCTCCTCGGCCGCCGCCGCGCGCACGTCGTAGGCCTCCACGACGGCCCCGAGCCTGCGGGCGGTGGCGATGGCCTGCAAGCCCGCCACGCCCGCGCCGAGCACGAGCACCTTCGCGGGCGGCACGGTGCCCGCCGCCGTGGTGAACATGGGCAGGAACCGCGGCAGCCGCTCCGCCGCCACGAGCACCGCGCGGTACCCGGCCACGAGCGCCTGCGACGACAGGGCGTCAGCACCCTGCGCCCTGGTGACCCTCGGCAGCAGGTCGAGGCTGAACGAGGTCACCCGGCGCTCCGCCAGCACCCGCACCAGGTCGAGTTCGGTCGACGGGGACAGCAGGCTGATCGTCACGTCGCCGGGGCGCAGCTTCCGCGCCCTGGCGATCTCCAGTGGTTGGACGGACAGGACGACTTCCACTTCGCCGACCGGGTCGTGCCCGACGACCTGCGCGCCTGCCGCCCGGTACGCCGCGTCGGCGGCGTGCGCGTGCGTGCCTGCGCCCGATTGGACGTCCACGGCAAGACCCGCGCCGACCAGGGTGCGCACCGTGTCCGGAACGCACGCCACCCGGCGCTCGGCGGGCCGCGTCTCCGCGGGAATGCCGACTCTCACACCTGGTCACCCTAGCCGCCGAAAGGTGATCTAGACCACAGGAGACTCTTAACCGTGATCGCCGTACGCCCGTACGGATTAATCCCCGGACGAGGGCCCTCGTGCCGCCACGCCGTCGACCGGGCGGGGCCGGGGCGTGCCGGTCCGCGCGTCGCGGAGGCCGCCGCGACTCCTCGGAGCCGCTCCACCCCTGCGACGGCACCGTGGCGCGCGGGGTCCCGCAGCGGCTGCGGGACCCGCGCGCCACGAACCGCTAGTGGATGACGGGGCAGACGCCCGTGGTGCCGCCGGGGAAGAAGTTGGGCACCCTCTCCTCCTTGTCGTAGTACCGGTGGAACACCGGGGTCAGCGAGCCCGACATCGGAGGGACGATCCACGACCAGTCGGCGGGGCAGGTGCGGCCCGCCTCCTCCTCCTTCTGCACGTGGGTGAGGAAGCGCTGCGACTCGGTGTGGTGGTCGGTGATCGTCACGCCCGCCTCGGCGAACGAGTGCAGGACCGCCCGGTTCAGCTCGACCAGCGCGCGGTCGCGCCAGAGCGTCTGCTCGGAGGAGGTGTCGAGCCCCATCCTCTTGCCCAGGTAGGGCAGCAGGTCGTAGCGGTCGTTGTCGGCGAGGTTGCGGGCGCCGATCTCGGTGCCCATGTACCACCCGTTGAACGGCGCCGACGGGTAGTCGATGCCGCCGATCCGCATCCGCATGTTGCTGATGACGGGCACGGCGTGCCACCGCAGGCCGAGCTTGGCCAGCCACGGCAGTTCGGGGTGGCTCAGCGGTACCTCCAGCACGGCGTCCGGCGGGAGGTCCACCATCGCCGTGTCGGCGTCGGCGGTCTCCACGAGCACCGGCAGGACGTCGAACGGCCCCCTGGTCCGCGGCGGCTGCCAGCCGCGGGTGATCGCGTGGTCGGTGAGTTCGAGGTTCCGGCGGTCGCCGAGGACGCCGCCGTCCGGACCGCGGTAGGCGGCGTACCGGATGAGCTGCTCGTTGCGGATGCGGGGACCGGAGTGGCCGGGCTCGTCGGGGGCGAACACGGACATCACCGGGCGGATCTTCCCCGCGTTGGTGGCGATCCGGAGGTGCTCGACGCACTCGTCCGCCACCTCCTTGGGGTCGCGGAGATCACGCAGGTCGCGCACCTTGAGGCTGCGCCAGTAGAGCCTGCCGATGCAGCGGGCGCTGTTGCGCCAGGCAACCCTGGCGCCGAAGGTCAACTCTGTCGAGGTGTGCCGGTACGTGCCGGTCGCCGCTATCTCCGCGTGGACTTCGGCGAGACGGTCCTCCACCGGCCCCAGGTCATGGTTTTCCTCGTGGTGCAGCCGGATGAACGCGTCCGCTTCCGCGATGTCGATCTCGGCGGGCGGTGGGGCGACCGCGTTCTCGACGAGTGACGGAGGCAGCGGCATCACGTCTTCCGGACACGTGGGGAGGGGGGCCATGGCGGGACACCGTAATTGCACTTTCGTGGTCGGTGCACCGCCGTGCCGGTCACCGAGTTGCGCCGACGAGGCACCAGGCGTCGACACCGTAAGTGCTTGATCCGACAACCGGGTGATCAGAGCTGCGAGGACGAGTGGTGTCACAATCGTTACGGCTTGGACGCGCACCGGTTACCAGTGGCCAAGATCACATCGAATGTGCAGTCGATCCGGTGACGAATTCACCTTGTCAAGCGATGCCCCCCGCGTTCATCCGACGTTCACCGCCCGGCATACTCGACCCACAATGATCAAATCCAGTGCCGAGCTGTACCTGCTCATCACGCGCTTCGCCCAGTCCACCCCCGAATGGGTGCACTCGTTCGCCGACTTCGGCACCGACGCGGGTCTGCTGGTCTTCGCGGCCCTGTTCGGGTGGAACGGCTGGCGCCACCGGGGCACGCCGAACCACCGCCTCGCACTGGTGGCGCCGCTGGCGGTCATCGGCGCCTACGCGGTGAGCGAGGTGGTCAAGTCGTTCATCCAGGAGGAACGGCCCTGCCGGGCGGTCGCGGGCGCGGTGCCCATCGCCGAGTGCCCGACCATCGGCGACTGGTCGTTCCCCAGCAACCACGCCACGATCGCGGCCTCGTGCGCGGTCGTGCTGACGGTGGTCTGGGGGCGGATCGCGCCGCTGGTCATCCCACTGGCGATGCTGATGGCGTTCTCCAGGGTGTTCGTCGGGGTGCACTACCCGCACGACGTGGTGGCCGGGTTCCTGGTCGGCGCGGTGGTCGGCGCCGGGCTGGCGCTGCTCGCGATCAAGCTGGTGGGTCCCCCACCGGTCGTGCCGAGAGCGCTGGCGGTCGCCAACCGCTGAACCGGGTCATCCCGGACACGGCCGCCTTGGCCGGGACGGACCGCATCAGCGCGTTCCGCACCCCGATGGCGACCGGGTTGCGCAGGCCGAGCCCGACCCGCCCCACGAGCCGCGACGCCCTGGCCACGGCCTGCGTGCGCGGCCTGCGCTCGCGGTCGTACCGCGCCAGCGCCTCGGCCACGCTCGCTCCGTCCGAGCAGGCCGCCGCCAGCACCACGCCGTCCTCGACCGCCTGGCACGCGCCCTGCCCGAGGAACGGCGTCATGGCGTGCGCCGCGTCGCCCAGCAGCGCGACCCGGCCGCGCGCGTACCCCGGCAGCGGGCTCGCCAGCTCGTGGACGTCGTGGCGCAGCACCGCCCTCGGGTCGGTCGCGGCCAGCAGCGCGGGGATCGGCTCGTGCCAGCCGTCGACCAGCGCCCGCACCTCGGCCAGCTCGTCGTCGGCCCGCAGCCCAGGGGCCGACAGGGTCGCGGCGTACCAGTAGACCCGCCCGGCGGCGAGCGGCAGGACGCCGAACTCCGTGCCCGGCCCGAGGGTCTGGCCGATCTCCAGCGGCCCGGTGAAGTCCACGACCGCGCGCCACGCCGTCGTCCCCGCGTAGACCGGCGCCGGCGCGTCCGGCCACAGCCGGGACCGGACGCGGCTGCCGATGCCGTCCGCCGCGACCACCAGGTCCGCCTCCAGCACCACGGGCTCGCCGTCGACCAGGTAGCGCACCTCCGGCTCGACCTCCACGACGTCGGCCGAGGTGACGAGGCTGTCCGCGGGCAGCGCGGAGCGCAGCACCCGGTGCAGGTCGGCCCGGTGGATCGCGACCAGCCTGCCGCCGCGTTCCAGCTCGTCGGCGTCCAGGTGGCCGAGCGCGCGACCCCGGTGGTCCCGGACTCCGCCCGGCAGGCGCGGGGTGCCGTGCTCGCGCACGGCCTCGCCGAGGCCCAGCGCGTCGAGCGCGCGCATCGCGTTCGGCATCACGCCGATGCCCGCGCCGACCTCGCCGAACTCGGGTGCCCGTTCGAGCACCACCACCTCCCAGCCGACGCTCCGCAGCGCCACCGCCGCGGTCAGTCCGCCGAGACCACCTCCGACCACGACCGCCGTTCCGCGCACGTCGACCCCTTTCTACAGGTGTAGATCCGTCATACTACAGCTGTAGAAAGGGGTGGCGACGTGACCGACCGCATCTCCCAGCTCGCCGACGCGGCCATCGAGGTCGTGGCGGACCACGGGATGCGCGGGCTGACCCACCGCGCCGTCGACACCAGGGCGGGCGTGCCGCAGGGGTCGACGTCGGCGTACTTCCGCACCCGCAAGGCGCTGGTGGAAGGGCTGGTCCAGCGGCTGGCGGACGTCGAGGCGGCCGAGATCGACGCGAACCGGCTCAACCCCGCCGCGCACGACGGCCCACCGGACCTCGACCAGCTCGCGGACGGCATCGCCGCGCTGCTGGACCACTGGCTCACCGCGGGGCGGTCGAGGTCGCTGGCCAGGTTCGCCTGCCTGCTGGAGGCCACCCACCACCCCGAGCTGCGCACGATCCTCGCCCACGGCGACCGGCCACGGGCCCAGGCCCGCGCGCTGATGGCGCTGGCGGGGTCCGCCGACCCCGACCGGGACGGCCGCGCGGTGGTGGCGTTCGTCGACGGACTGCTGTTCGACCGGCTGGCGGGCGGCGGCGCGGCCACCGCGCCGGTACCGGGCACGCCCGAGAGCCGCGCCCAGCTTCGGCACGCGATCCGCGCGGCGGTGGCGGGCGTGCTCGCCGGGTAATTCGGTGGCGGGCTCCGGGGTCCCTCCCTATCGTCGGGACCATGGTTCCCCCCTTCGGCGTGTTCTACCTCTGAGTTCGGCCACGGCTCGGCGTGCGCTCGCACGCCGCTGTCCTCGACGTGCCCGAAAACGCTCGCCGTCCCGGCTCGAGCACCAGAACCAGTGGAACGCGCCCGCTCTCCTCCGCAGGCGCGCGTTCCCGCCGTCAAGAGGTGACCTGTGCGCACAGTGCCGCAACCAACCCGCCACGCCCACCTGCGGGCCGACGACCTGACCAAGGGCTTCGAAGCACGACCGGTCCTGTCCGGCGTCTCGCTCACCGCGTCCGCCGGTCAGCGCGTCGGCGTGATCGGTGAGAACGGCAGGGGCAAGTCGACCCTGCTCCGCCTGCTCGCGGGCGACCTGGACCCGGACACCGGCTCGGTGACCCGCCACGGCTCGGTCGCCACGGCCGACCAGGAACTCCCGTTCGCCGACGACGACACCGTCGGCACGATCGTCGACCGCGCGCTGGCCGCCGCGCGGGCCGCCCTGGCGGAGGTCGACGCCGCGGCCTCGGCGCTGGCCGGGGACGAGCCCGGCGCGGACGACCGCTACGCCGGGGCGCTGGCCGAGGCCGAGCGCCTGGAGGCGTGGGACGCCGAGCGGCGGGCCGACCTGGCGCTCGCGGCGCTCGGCGCGCCCGCCGACCGGTCCCGGCGGCTGGCCGAGCTGTCCGTCGGGCAGCGGTACCGGGTGCGCCTGGCCTGCGTGCTCGCCGAGCGCGCGGACGTCCTGCTGCTCGACGAGCCGACGAACCACCTCGACGCGTCGGGGATGGACTACCTGACCGCGCGGCTGCGCGAGCACCGGGGCGTGGTGGTGCTGGTCAGCCACGACCGGACGCTGCTGGACGAGGTGTGCACGGCGCTGCTCGACCTGGACCCGAACGCCGACGGCGAGGTCGTGCTGCACGGTGGCGGCTACTCCGCGTTCAAGGCGGCGAAGGCGGCCGAGCGCGCGCGGTGGGAGCAGCGGTACGCCCTGGAGTCCGCGAGGGACGCCGAACTCCGCGAGGAGGTCGCGGCGGCCGAGGCGCGGCTGATCACGTCCTGGCGGCCTCCCAAGGGAGCCGGGAAGCACAAGCGCGCGACCCGCGCGCCGAGCCGGATGCGCAACGTCGCCCGGAGGCTGGACGAGCTGACCGGGCAGCGGGTGCCGAAGCCGCCGGAGCCGCTCCGGTTCTCCGGCCCCGACCTCGCGGCGGGTCCGGACGAGGTGCTGCTGGGCGCGTCCGGCGTCACCGTGCCGGGCAGGCTGCGCCCGCACCCCGACCTGGCGGTGGCGGCGGGGGGCAGGCTGGTGGTCTCCGGTGAGAACGGGACGGGCAAGTCGACGCTGCTCGCCGTCCTCGCCGGGCGGCTGGCCCCGGCGACCGGCGTGGTCCGGCACGGCGCCAGGACCCGGATCGGGCTGCTGTCGCAGGAGTCGGACTTCCCCGACCCGGCGCTGAGCCCGGCCCGGCTGGTGCGGGACCCCGAGCCGCTGCGCGACCTGGGCCTGCTGCCCGACGTCGACCTGACCCGACCGGTCGGGCGGCTGTCGACCGGGCAGCGCAGGCGGCTGTCGCTGGCGCTGCTGCTGCTCGGCTCCCCGCACGTGCTCCTGCTCGACGAGCCGACGAACCACCTGTCGATCACGCTGGTCGACGAGCTGACCGAGGCGCTGCTGGTGACCTCGGCGGCGGTCGTCGTGGCGACCCACGACCGCAGGCTGCGCGGCGACCTGGCGTCGTGGCCACACCTTCGACTCATTTGAAAACAATGTTCTTCACATAGTCGTAAATCTTCTGTAGCTTCTGAACCAGGTCCGTTAACGCACTGGGAGGTGTGCACGATGACCGGAACGATCTCCACGGGGCTGCCCATGACTCGGGACAACCCCTTCGACCCGCCCACCGAGCTGCGGGAGCTCCGCGAGGAGTCGCCGATCAACCGGCTCCAGTTCCCCGACGGGCACCTCGGCTGGCTCATCACGGGTCACGAACTGACCCGAGAGGTCATGGCCGACCGCCGGTTCAGCTCGCGGGCGGAACTGCACCACCCCCTCATCGTCCGCGGCGACGGCCAGCCGCTCCGGCGCCCCGCCGCGTCCCCCGGCATGTTCATCTCGATGGACGCGCCGGACCACACGAGGTACCGCAAGCTGCTGACCGG
>NZ_DBNGPQ010000038.1:0-15335 GCF_057122925.1 Umezawaea sp.
GCCGCCAATCCGACGCCCTCGCCGCCTTCCTGACCATCCGCAAGATGCTCGTCGAACAACTCGGCAGCGAACCCGGCGAAGAACTCCGCCACGTCCAGCAGCACATCCTGCGCACCGCCGACAACCCGGACCACGTCCGCGTCGCGGCACCGACCTCCGCACCGGTCCGCACCTCGATCCTGACCAACCACCTGGAGAACAGGTGGCGGCTGATCGGCTCGCCCAGCTTCGGCTGACGGAACGCCGCTATCGGGGAGCTAGGCGCGGTACGGACCCTGGTCACGGCGGCAGTTCGCCGCCCGACTCCCGAGACCGCGAAGAGGGCCTGGCATGAGCGTGACCGCTGCGGCGACCGACGAGCAGGGCACGGCGGGCGATCCGACCGCCGTGCCCGCCGCCCGACTGGCGGACCTGGTCGGCGACCGGGCGGACGGATGGGACCGGGCGGGTGTGCTGCCGGTCGACCTGCTGCGCGGGCTCGGCGCGGACGGCCTGCTGTGCGCGGAGGTCCCCGTCGAGCACGGCGGCCTCGGCTGGACGAGCCTGGCCAACGGCGGGTTCACCGCCCACACCGGCGGTCTGTGCAGTTCCCTGCGCAGCGTCCAGACGTCGCAGGGCATGGCGGCCTGGACCGTGCAGCGCCTCGGGGAACGCGCCCAGCGCGCGGAGTACCTGCGCAGGCTGACCGGCGGTGAGCTGGCCGCCGTCGGGTTCAGCGAGCCGCACGCGGGCAGCGACCTGGCCGCGATGTCCACGACGATCCGCCAGGACGGCGACTCGGTGGTCGTCGACGGGCACAAGGTGTGGGTCACGGCCGCCGCCTACGCGGACCTCGTCGTGGTGTTCGGCCGGTACTCGGAGGGCGGTGGCGCCGCGGTCGTGGTGCCGGTCGGCTCGCCGGGCGTCCGGGTCGAGCGGGTCGCCGACCCGCTGGGCTGCCGCGCGGCCGGGCACGCCGAGGTGTTCCTGGACTCGGTCCGGGTGCCCTCGTCGGCGGTGCTCGGCGCGGGCGCGGGGCTCGGGCTGCTGGTCGCGTCGGCGCTGGCCTACGGCCGCAAGTCGGTCGCCTGGGGCTGCGTCGGCATCCTGCGCGCGTGCCGCGACGCGGCCGTGCGGCACGCCGCCACCCGCGAGCAGTTCGGCAAACCGCTGGCCGAGCACCAGCTCGTGGCCCGGCACCTGGCGGAGCTGGTCACCGGCGCGCACGTGGCGACCCTGCTGTGCGAGCACGCGAGCCGCTGCTGGGACAGCGGGTCGCCGGAGTCGGTGATCTCCACGCTGCTGGCGAAGAACGAGAGCGCGCGGCTCGCGGCTCGCGGTGCCGCGGCGGCGGTCCAGGTGCTCGCGTCCGCGGGCGCGCGGGACGGGCACGTGGTGGCCCGCGCCTTCCGCGACGCGAAGCTGATGGAGATCATCGAGGGCAGCACCGAGATGTGCCAGGTGCTGCTGGCCGAGCACGCCGTGCGCGCGCTCGGCTGAGCGCCCCCGATCGCGGGGCAACCCTTTTCGATCTTGACGCGTGTTCCCGTGTGCGAGCACACCACGACCCTTGGGGGCACCATGCGCAAGACGACGTCGGCGGCCGTTCTGACCGCCGTGGCACTGATCGGCCTCACTCCCGCGGCGACCGCCCGGCCGAGCTACCCGTGGCCGCCCGCGGAGGTCACGCCGGTCCACAAGACGAAGGCGGAGCTCCAGGAGCAGGCCGACGGGTTCTCCGAGCACCAGCGGCAGACCTTCCCGTCGCTCTTCCCCGACGCGCGGACCGTGACGGCGGGCGCGTGGGGCGGCGAGGCGGAGGGCGTCTTCGACGACATGCAGTACATGGTCAACGCCGTCGCGATCACCTACCCGGACCGGAACGCCACCGTGTACACGCAGGTCCACGCTCCCGGCCACCACACCGACTCGCCGGAGCAGCTCTGCGAGCGGGAGAGGTGCACCGGCGCGGCGGGCGACCACCGCGGCGGCGTGGTCGTCTTCACCGAGCTGGACCGGTTCGGCATCAGGGTGGCGACGAACTTCCGCCCGAACGGCGAGGTGGTCTGGGCCCAGGGCACGACGGCCGACGCCCCGGCCCGGTTGGCGGCGGTGGCCGTCGACCGCGCCTACACGTTCACCGGCTAGCGGTTCCGGTGGTGTGACGTGAGGGGCGGCCCCGGCCAGGGGGCCGCCCCTCCGCGTCACGTCCGGATCCTGGTCTCCAGCACCGGCGGCCGGAGGGCGGCCAGCCGGTCCCGCTTGGCCTGGTCGCTCACGCCGAGACCGGCCTCGGGTGCGAGGCAGAGCACCCCGACCTTCCCGGTGTGGCTGTTGGTCTGCACGACCCTGGCCGCCTCGCCGACACCGTCCAGCGAGTGCACCTCCGACAGCACCGGCAGCACCTGCCCGAGGTCGAACAGCCGGTTGGACTCCCACTGCTCCTGGAGGTTCGCGCCGTGGCTGCCGATCAGCCGCTTGAGCTTCATCCACAGGTAGCGGTTGTCGTAGGTGTGCTGGTAGCCGGTGCTCGACCCGCAGGTGACCACCGAGCCGCCGCGGCGGGCGACGAACATCGAGATGCCGAACGTGGCCCGGCCGACGTGGTCGAACACGATGTGCGGGTCTTCCCCGGTCTCCTTGCGGATGATGGAGCCGATCCTCTTGCCCGCCTTCAGCACCGCGCTGGGGTCGCCGGGGTCGCCCATGCCGATCTCGGACCGGTCGATCACCACGTCGCAGCCCAGCTTGCGCACCAGGTCCGCCTTCTCCTCGGACCCGACGACGCCGACCGCGACACCACCGGCCTGCTTCACCATCTGCACGCCGAACGCGCCCAGTCCGCCCGCGGCGCCCCAGATGAGCACGACGTCGCCGAGCTTCATCCTGGCGCCGCGCTCGCTGATGAGCATCCGGTAGGCGGTGGCCGCGCACACCGGGGTGCTGGCGGCCTCCTCCCACGTGAGGTGCGCGGGCTTGGGGACGAGCTGGCTGGCCCGCACGACCGCGTAGTGCGCGAGACCGCCGTAGTTCGTCTCGTACCCCCACGCCCGCTGCGACGTGCCGATCATGCCGTCGTTCTGCACGGCCGGTTCCTGGTCGTCCACGTGCACCGGGGTGACGACCACGCGGTCGCCGACCTGCCAGCGCCGCACGCCGACACCGGCGCGCACGACCACGCCGGACGCGTCCGAGCCGAGGACGTGGAACGGCTGGTCGTGCCGCCGCGCCCAGCCGCCCTCGCGCCCGAAGTGCTTGAGGAACGCGAAGGTCGGCACCGGGTCGAACGTGGCCGACCACACCGTGTTGTAGTTGATCGAGCTGGCCATCAGCGCGACCAGCACCTCGTCCGGCGCGAGTTCCGGCATCGGCACCTCGCCGACCCTGATGGACTTGCGGACGTCCTTGTCCTCGACGCCCTGGAACATGTCGGTGTCCTCGGCGCGGGTGTGCGCCGCCCGGTACCGCTCGGGCACCGGGTGCCCGAGCAGTTCGTCCGCGCCTGCGCCGCGCACCGCGGCCGCTGCGAGAGCATCCATGGTCTGCCTCATCTCCTCGGTCGGGGGTCGGCTACTCCGAACGCCTGCGGGCCACGCTGTGGACGTAGGACTCCACGGGCAGCGTCCACGCCGAGGGCACCCGCCCCAGCTTCTGCATCGCCCGCACGACCGGGCTGGTCTCCATCCCGATGAACGGGCTGCCCATCGTCGTCGCCTGCATCTGGAAGGCGACGTGCCTCCTGAGCCTGGTGTTGCCCACCTCGGCGACCCGCCGGAAGTGGCTGCCCGGCGCCATCCGCTTGCGGATGCCCGCCCGCACCTGCTCGGAGATGTCCTCTTCGGACAGCCACTCGAAGCCCGGCACGTCCCGCTTGAGCAGCGTGGTGACGTCGTAGCGGTGCTCGGTGAAGCCGTCGAGGTAGGAGAAGTACCCGCCGGGCTTGAGGACCCTGGCCACCTCGGCGATGAACCGCTCCGGGTGCGGGTAGTTGTGCGAGCTCTCCACGCTGATCACGACGTCGACCTCGGCGTCGCCCAGCGGCAGCGCCTCCGCGTCGCCCTGGACGTAGCGCAGCTGGTCACCGCGGGACAGCAGGGCGTTGGACCGCCGCACGGCCAGCGGGGACAGCTCGACGCCGAGGAACCGGCCGCCGGGAGCCGCGCGGGACAGGAAGTTCAGCCCCTCCCCCGCGCCGCTGCCGATCTCCAGCACGGTCTTGCCCGCGTAGTCGTCCAGCGCGATCGGCAGCTCCCGCAGCGCGCGGAAGTAGAGCTGCTCGGACACGCCGTCGGTGCAGAAACCCAGGCTGCCGGGGAGGACCTCGTCGATCTCCTTCGCGAGGATCGGGTCGTCCATGCCCCAGTTCCAGATCTCGCCGCGCGCGGCCATCATCGCGGCCACGTTGTAGAGCCAGATGGAATGGCCCTTGAACTCGTCACTGGCCTCGGCGTCGAGCACCGCGGACTCGCCGGGGCCGTTGAACCGGCTGACGGTGTCCATGAACGCGTTGATCGCCGCCGGACCGCCGGTGGATTCCATGTGCTTCCCCTGTCGGTTCGCTGAGTGGATCGAGTCTCGCGGGGCGCCGTAGCGTCCCGATATCTGCGCGGTGGCCCCGGTCACCAGGTGACGGGCAGGGCGTTCAACCCGTACGCGGCGGCTTCGTCCTTGAAGGACAGTTCCTCGGCGGGCACCGCGAGGCGCAGGGTCGGCACGCGGCGGAAGAGGGTCTCCAGGACGATCTGGAGCTCGACGCGGGCCATGTGCTGGCCGATGCACATGTGCGCGCCGTACCCGAAGGCGAGGTGGCGGCCCTCGGTGCGCTCGACGTCGAGCCGGTCGGGGTCGGTGAACACCGCCGGGTCGCGGTTGACCGAGGGGCCCAGCGCCACCACGCCGTCACCGGCGCGCACGGTCACGCCCGCGATCGTGACGTCGTCGGTCGCGACGCGGTAGGACACGGGGTTGAGGATGCTGCAGTAGCGCAGCAGCTCCTCCACGGCGGCGGGCCAGCGCTCCGGCTCGCGCTGGAGCAGCGCGAGCTGGTCGGGGTGCTGGAGCAGCGCCGCGATGCTCAGGGAGATCTGGTTGGCCGTGCTCTCGAAGCCCGCGACCAGCAGGGTGAGGGCGAGTTCCACCAGCGCCTGGTGGTCGGTGCCGTCGCCGTCCTCGCGGGCCTTGCGGATGCGGCGGCCGATGAGGTCGTCGGACGGGTCGGCCTCCTTCGCCGTGACGAGCTGGTCGATGTAGCCGAGCAGCGCGCCGATGGCGGCCATCCGCTCCTGCGGCGGCGTGAACAGGTCGATCATGGTGGACGACCGCACGCGGAAGGTGTCGCGGTCGGCGTCGGGCACGCCGAGGAGGTCGCAGATCAGGGTGGTCGGCACCGGCAGCGCCAGCGCGGGCACCAGGTCGGCGGTGCCGTCGCCGTCGAGGATGGCGTCGATCAGCTCGTCGACGACCTTCTGCATGTCGGCCCGCATGGTGTCCACGCGGCGCTGGGTGAACTCGCCGTTGATGGCGCGGCGCGCGGCACCGTGCTCGGGCGCGTCCATCTCGCCGATCGACGCGCGGAACCCGACGTCCACGTTGTAGGGCACCAGGGACGGGTAGTTGGGCAGCTTGCGGTCCACGCTGAACGCGTCCGACACGAGCAGCTCGCGGGCGGCGGCGTGGGTCCACACCGCCCACGCCTCCTTCCCGGAGCCGAGGCGGACGCGGGTGACCGGTCCCTCCGCGCGGAGTTCGGCGTTGCCGTCGGGTTCGCCGAACGGGCATCCCCGTCGAACGGAGAGGTCGGGGACGGACGGGCTCTCGGTCATGCGGTGGCCTCTTCCTTGTCGACGGCGTCTTCCCGGCCGTCGTGTTCGCGGGTGGGGGTAACGGGGTCGAGGGTCCGGAGCCACTTCTCGACCACGGCGGTGCTGTGCTCCAGGTGCTGCTCGGCGATGCTGAAGTGGTTGCCGGGCACGTCCACGACGGTCTGCGCGCCGTCCCAGCTGGCCCGCCAGTCGTCCGACTCCGGGTCGTCGGTCATGCCCTCGAGCGGCTCGGACGCCCGCACCAGCAGCAGCGGAGCCGCGCAGGGGCCCGGCGTCCAGTCCTCGAACAGGCCGCCGTACCAGGCCATCGCGGTGAGCCTGCCGCTGTCCACGCGGACGTACTGGTCCTCCCGCGCGAACAGGCCGCCCATCAGGAACTCCTGCACCCGGTCCTGCATGATCGTCGGGTCGCCGATCAGGTAGGTGTCCAGCAGCGCCACACCCGTCGGGTGCACGCCGCGGGCCTCCAGCGCGGTGGCGGTGGCGTGCGCGAGGTAGCCGCCCGACGAGCTGCCCAGCAGCACGAACGGCCCCTCGACCTGCTCGGCGATCACGTCGGCGTAGGCGCCGACGAGCGTGTCGACGTCCGCGGCGAGCAGCTCGCCGGGACCGAAGCCGGGCACGTCGAACGCCAGGAACGGCCGCACGCCGCGGAACTGGCCCGCGAAGCGGGCGAACTGGTGGGCGCCCGCGATGGCCACGATGGAGGAGAAGCACACCAGGGTGGGCCGCTCCGGACCGTCGGCGAGGTGCACCGGCTCCGGCAGGGCGGGCCACTGGTCGGGCGAGGTGGCCATCGGCCGCAGGCGGGCGGCCTCGCGGACCAGCCGCTGACCGATCTTGCGCTGACCCAGGCTCAGCGCGTGCCGGAACAGCCCGTCGAGCGCGTCCATCGGGTCTCCGACGACGGGCGCGGGCGGCGGCGCGGGCCTGGTGGCCCTCGTGAGCGAGCGCACCAGCTCGTCCGGGGTGCCCGCGTCGAAGGCGACCGTCGCCTTCAGGCGCAGGCCGGTGACCTTGCTCAGGCCGTTGCGGAGTTCGACCGCGGTCAGCGAGTCGAGGCCGAGTTCGAGGAAGCCCCGGTCGCCGATGACGGCGTCCGGGCCGGGGTAGCCGAGGACCTCGGCGATCTGGCCGAACACGGCGTCCCGCAGGGCCGGGCCGTCCAGGTCGGTGACGCGGCGGCGCGGGGTCGCGGTGGAGCCGCCGCGGACGAGGGCGCGCAGCAGGGGCGGGACGTCGTCGGTGCGGCTCTTCGGCAGCTCCAGACGGGTGGGGACCAGCAGGGGCGCGCCGTCGGCGAGGGCGGCGTCGAACAGGGCCAGCGCCTCGGTCGGGGTGAGCGGTCGGCCGTAGCGGCGCAGCCGTTCCCGCTGGGCCGCGTCGAGGTCGCCGACCACGCCGTCCTCGACGTCCCACGTTCCCCAGGCCAGCGACTGGGCGGGCAGCCCGGTGGCGCGGCGGTGGTGCGCCAGGGCGTCCAGGAAGGTGTTGGCGGCGGCGTAGTCGCCCTGGCCGGGGCTGCCGAACACCCCGGCGGCCGACGAGAACAGCACGAACGCGGCCAGGTCGGTGTCGCGGGTCAGGTCGTGCAGGTGCAGCGCGGCGTCGACCTTGGGGCGCAGCACGAGGTCCGTGCGGCCTGCGTCGGCGTCGGTGACCAGGCCGTCGGCCAGCACACCGGCGGCGTGGACGACGGCGGTCAGCGGGTGCTCGGCGGGCACGGCGGCCAGCAGTGCGGCGAGGGCGTCGCGGTCGGTCACGTCGCACGCGGCGACGTCGACGTGCGCGCCGAGGCCGGTCAGCTCGGCGCGCAGGTCGCTCGCCCCGCCCCGACGGCTCACCAGCAGCAGCCGGGTGACGCCGTGGGCCGTGACGAGGTGCCGGGCCAGGTGGGCGCCGAGCGCTCCGGTGCCGCCGGTGATGAGCACGGTGCCGTTCGGGTCGAACCCGGCGGGATCGCCGTCCGCCGCGGCGCGGACGAGCCTGGGTGCGCGCGGTTCGCCCGCGCGGAGCGCGATCCGCGGTTCGCCGGTGGCCAGCGCCGCGGCGAGCGGGGCGTCGGCCGCGGTGTCCACGTCGATGAGGACGACCCTGTCCGGGTGCTCGGACTGGGCGGCGTGCACCAGGCCCCAGACCGCCGAGTCGGGCAGGTCGGGGACGTCCTCGCCGGGCTCGGTGGCGACGGCGCGGCTGGTGAGGACCACCAGGGTGGCCTGGTCGAGGCGTTCGTCGGCCAGCCAGGCGCGCAGCGCGTCCCGCACGAAGTGCACGGCGTGGTGGGTGTCGGTGGCGACGTCGCCCGCGGGGCGGTCGACCAGGGACAGCACGACGACGTCGGGTGCCTGGTCGGGGATCTCGCCGTGGGTGGCCCACGTCAGCGCCGGGTCGGGGGCGGCCAGCGGGACGGGCCGCCACTCCAGGCGGAACAGGGAGTCCGTCGTGGACGGCACGCCGACCTCGCGGACGACCAGGGAGTCGATGGTGAGGGCCGGGTCGCCGTCGGCGTCGACCGCCTCGACGGCCACCTCGCCGTGGGTCCCGGTGGGGCGGGTGCGCACCCGCAGGGTCGTCGCGCCCGGCGCATGCAGGGTGACGCCGCCGAAGGCGAACGGGAGCGCGCCCGCCGGGACGGTGCCGGGTGGGAGCAGCCCGACCGTCTGGAGGGCGGCGTCCAGCAGGGCCGGGTGCACGCCGAAACCGGCGGCGGGCAGGTCTTCGGGGAGCTCGACCTCGGCGAGGACGTCGTCGTCGAGCCGCCACGCGGACCGCAGGCCGCGGAACGCGGGTCCGTAGTGGACACCGGCCTCGGCGAAGTCCTCGTAGCGCCCGGTCAGGTCGAGCGGCTCGGCTCCGGTGGGCGGCCACTGGCCCGTGCGGTCCGGGGCGCGCCGGGTGGCGGACAGGGTGCCCACGGCGTGCCGCGTCCAGTCCGCCGTGACGTCCCGGCGGGAGTGGACCTCGACGTCGCGGACACCGTCGTCGGCGGGTGGGCCGACGCGCACCTGGACGGTCACGTCGCCCGCGGCGGGGAGCACCAGCGGGGTCTGCACGGTGAGGTCGTCCACGGTGCCGCCGCCCGCGTGCAGGGCCAGGTCGACGAACGCCGCGCCGGGCAGCACCACCGTGCCGCCGAGGGCGTGGTCGGCCAGCCAGGGGCTGGTGGCCAGGGACAGGACGCCGGTGAGCACGGTGCCCCCGTCCGCCACGTCGACCAGCGCGCCCAGCAGCGGGTGCGGGGAGGGTTCGAGGCCCGTGGAGGCGAGGTCGGCGGGGCCGGACCGGATCGGGCCGAGCCAGTACCGCTCCCGCTGGAAGGCGTAGGTGGGCAGGGGGATCCGCCGGGCGGTGGTGCCCGCGAACAGCGGCGTCCAGTCCACCGGCGCGCCCCGCACGTGGGCCTCGGCCAGCGAGCGGGTCATCCGGTCCGCGCCGCCGTCGTCGCGGCGCAGCGAGCCGACGACGACGACGTCCTCCCCGGCGTCCTCGGCGGTGTCGAGCACGGCGGGCACCAGCAACGGGTGCGGGCTGCACTCGACGAACGTCCGGTAGCCCGCGTCGAGCAGGTCGCGCACGGCACCGAGGAAGTCGACCGGTCGGCGGGCGTTGGCGAACCAGTAGTCCGGGGTCAGGCCCGCGTCGCGCACCCACTCCCCCGTGGCGGTGGAGCGCAGCGGGATGCGCGGGGTCCTCGGGCGGATGTCGGCGAGCACGGCGAGCAGCCGGTCGTGGATCCGGTCCACCTGCGGGGAGTGCGAGGCGTAGCCGATGGGGATGCGGCGGGTGCGGACGCCGTCGGCGGTCAGCGCCTCGGCGAGGTCCTCCAGGTCGCCGATCGGTCCGGAGACGGCGACGGAACCGGGGCCGTTGCGGGCCGCGACGGACAGGGTGGGCCGGTCCGCCAGGCGGCGGGCCACCTCGTCCGGTGCCGCGGACACCGAGAGCATGCCCTCCAGCCCGGCCAGCGCGGCCAGTTCGCGGCCCCGGCGGGCCACGACGAGCGCGGCGTCCTCCAGCGTCAGCGCGCCCGCGAAGCAGGCGGCGGCGATCTCGCCCTGCGAGTGCCCGACCACGGCGGCCGGTCGCAGCCCGTGGGAGCGCCACACCTCCGCCAGCGACACCATGACGGCGAACAGCAGGGGCTGGACGACGTCGTCGGAGTCGAGCGGGCGGCCGTCGCGCAGGGCGGCGGTCAGCGACCAGTCCAGGTGCGGCGCGAACGCCGTCTCGCACTCGGCCATGCGGGCGGCGAAGACCGGGGACGCCGCGAGCAGCTCCGCGCCCATGCCGACCCACTGCGAGCCCTGGCCGGGGAACACGAACACGGCCCGGCCCCCGCGCCGGACGCGGCCGGTGACCAGGCCCGCGGCGTGGCCGTCGGCGGCCAGCGCCGCCAGGGCGCCCGCGCGGTCCGGGCCGAGCACGGCGGCGCGGTGCTCGAAGTGCGTGCGGGACAGGGCGAGCGTGCACCCGACGTCCGCGACGTCCTCGGTGGTGTGCGGGGCGAGCCGGGCGGCCTGGTCGGCCAGGCCGCGCTCGGTGCGGGCGGACAGCAGCCACGGCACGGAGACCGGCGCGGTGCCGTCCGCGACCGGTGCGGCGACCGGGGGTTCCTCCAGCACCACGTGCGCGTTGGTGCCGCTCGCGCCGAACGACGACACCCCGCCGCGGCGGGGGCGGTCGCCGCGCGGCCACGGGCGGTTCTCGGTGAGCAGTGCGACGTTGCCCTCTCCCCAGTCGACCTGGCGGGTGGGCGCGTCCACGTGCAGCGTGGACGGCATGGTCTCGTGCCGCAGGGCCAGCAGGAGCTTCAGCACGCCCGCCGCGCCCGCCGCGGCCTGGGTGTGGCCGATGTTGGACTTGAGCGACCCGAACCACACCGGGTCGGCGCGGTCCTGGCCGTAGGCGGCGAGCACGGCCTGCGCCTCGATCGGGTCGCCCAGCACCGTGCCGGTGCCGTGCCCCTCCACCAGGTCCACGTCGGACGGTCGGAGCCGGGCGTCGGCCAGCGCGCTCGCGATGACGCGCTGCTGCGACGGGCCGTTGGGGGCGCTCAGGCCGTTGCTGGCGCCGTCGGAGTTGACCGCGGAGCCGCGCACCACGGCCAGCACCGGGTGGCCGTGGCGCAGGGCGTCGGCCAGGCGCTCGACCAGCAGCACCACCACGCCCTCGCTGAACCCGGTGCCGTCGGCGCCGTCGGCGAACGACTTGCAGCGGCCGTCGGGGGCGAGCGCGCCCGCGGCGGACGCGGCGCTCAGGTACTCCGACGGGTCGGGTAGCACGGTCGCGCCCGCGGCCAGCGCGAGGTCGCACTCCCCCGCGCGCAGCGCCGCGGTGGCCAGGTGCAGCGCCACCAGCGACGACGAGCAGGCGGTGTCGACGGTGACCGTCGGACCCTCCAGCCCGAACGCGTAGGCGAGCCTGCCGGAGGCCACGTTCACCTGGGTGCCCATGGTGACGAAGTTCGCCACGCCCTCGGGCAGGTGGTAGGCCGACGCGTGGGCGTAGTGGGTGCCCATGACGCCCGCGTAGACGCCGGTTCGGCTGCCCTTGAGGGCGGGCAGGGTGAACCCGGCCCGCTCGAACGCCTCCCACGACGTCTCCAGCAGCAGCCGCTGCTGCGGGTCCATCGCCAGGGCCTCGCGCGGCGAGATGCCGAAGAACCCTGCGTCGAAGTGCCCGGCGTCGCGCAGGAACCCGCCGTGCAGGCCGTCGCGCACCGGGCGCTCGCGGTCGGTCGGCAGCTCGCCCACGGCGTCCCGGCCCTCGGCCAGCAGCCGCCACAGCTCCTCGGGCGTGTCGATGCCGCCCGGCAGCCTGCACGCCGCGGCGACGATCGCCACCGGGGCGTGCGCGGCGTCCGCCAGCGCCCTGTTCTCGGCCCGCAGGTGTTCGTTGTCCTGCAACGACTTCCGCAGGGCTTCGACGATCTTGTCAGGCACAGCCATCGGTCGCTCCGTCATTCGTCGTCGGGGAGACCGGAGCCGCCCATGGCCATCCGGACCAGTTCGTCGGCATCCATCTCGCTGAGGTCCTTCGGTGCGCCGTTCGACACGGGATCGGCGAGGCGGAGGAGCCCGTCCAGCAGTCCGGCGGCGCGCAGGCGGTCCACCGGGATCGTGCGGAGCAGGTCCCGGACCTCGCCGTCGGCGACGACCGCCACCGGTTCCGCCGCCACGACCGCCGTCTCCGGGGCGAGCCGCACGGCGAGGTGGGCGGTCACCGCGGCGGGCGTCGGGTGGTCGAACACCAGGGTCGGCGGCAGCCGCAGACCGGTCGCCGCGCCGAGCCGGTTGCGCAGCTCCACGGCGGTGATCGAGTCGAACCCGGTCTCGCCGAACGCCCGGTCGGGGTCGACCGCGGCCGGTCCGGCGTGGCCGAGCACGGCCGCCACCTGGGTCCGCACCAGCTCGTCCAGCAGCAGTTCGGCGCCCTCGGCGTCGAGCGCGGCCAGCCGTCGCCGAAGGTCGGTGCCGCCGTCGGTCGGCAGCGCGCCCGCCGCCGTCCTGCGGGTGCGCCGTCCGGTCACGAGCCCGCGCAGCAGCGGGGGTTCGTCGCCGGGCCGGACACCGCTCAGGTCGATCCGCAGCGGCAGCAGGAGCGCCCGCTCGGGCCGCGCGAGCGCGGCGTCGAACAGGGCGAGCCCCTCGGCGTCGGAGAGTTCGCCGACGCCGTCCCGCAGGCCGCGGGCGACCTGGACCTCACCGAGGCCGCCGGTCATGGCGCCCCGGCGGGCCCACAGGCCCCACCCGAGCGACTGCGCGGGCAGTCCGCCCGCCCGGCGCCGCCTGGCCAGCGCGTCCAGGAACGCGTTGGCCGCGGTGTAGCCCGCCTGGCCCGGCGAGCCGGTGGTGCCCGACGCCGACGAGAACAGCGCGAACACCGGGAGCGGGAGGTGGGCGGTCAGCTCGTGCAGGTTCAGCGCCCCGTCCACCTTGGGGCGCAGCACGGCGTCGAGCTGGTCGGCGGTGAGGTCGGTGACCGGGGCGTCGTCGATCACCCCGGCGCAGTGCACCACCCCGGCCAGCGGGCGGTCGGCGGGAACGGCGGCGAGGACGGCGGCCAGCGCCCGCCGGTCGGCGACGTCGCACGCGGTGAACGTGACGTCGGCGCCGAGCGCGGTCAGGTCGTCGACCAGGCCGTCCGGCGCGCCACCTCGGCCGACGAGCACCAGGGAACGCACGCCGCACACCGCGACCAGGTGCGTGCAGACCGCGCCGCCGAGCACGCCGCCCGCGCCGGTGACCAGCACGGTCCCGTCCGGGATCCACGGCGGCTCGGTGATGCCCGCCGCTCCGGCGCGGGCCAGCCTCGGCACGCGGACCGCGCCGTCGCGGAGGGCGAACTGGGGTTCGCCGGTGGCCACGGCGGCGGCCAGCACCGCGTCGGACGCGGGGAGGCCGTCGGTGTCGGCGAGCACGAACCGGCCGGGGTGCTCGGCCTGCGCGGTGCGGACCAGCCCCCAGACGGCGGCGCCCGCCAGGTCGAGCACGTCCTCGTCGTCGAGGCCGACCGCGCGCCGGGTCACGACCACGAGGGGCTTGTCGTCGACCTCGTCCCGCTCCAGCCTGGCCCGGACCACCTCCAGCGCGTGCCGGACGGCGGCGCGCACGTCGGTGTCGGCGGGGTCGAACCGGACCACTGCGGGTTCGCCGTCCGCGGGGGCGGACGGCACCTGGGGCCAGTCGAGGACGAACAGGGCGTCCTGGGCGGACGCGGCCCTCGGGTCGGGCAGCGGTCGGGCGACCAGGGAGTCCACCGACGCGACCGGAGCGCCCGTCGGGTCGGCCAGCAGCACCTCGGTGCCACCGCCCGCCGTGGGCGTGAGCCGCACCCGGACGGTGGTCGCGGCGGCGGAGTGCAGCCGCAGACCGGTCCAGGAGAACGGCATCGACACCGCCGTGCCGCCGGTCCCGGCCGCGTCCAGCCAGGACGCGTGCAGCGCGGCGTCGAGCAGCGCGGGGTGGATGCCGAACGTCCCCGGCTCGCCGGGGAGGGTCACCTCGGCGAACACCTCGTCGCCCCGGCGCCACGCCGCGGTCAGCCCGCGGAACACGGGCCCGTAGGCGTACCCGGTGTCGGCGAAGTCGTCGTAGAGCCGACCGGTGTCCACCGGGGACGCACCGGTGGGCGGCCACTCGCCCGCCAGCGCGCGGTACCCGTCGGGCAGGGCGGGTTCCTCCGCCGACAGCACGCCCGTGGCGTGCGGCTGCCACGGGCCGTCGTGGCCGGTCCTGGAGTAGATCCGCGCCTGCCGGGTGCCGTCGAGGCCCGGTTCGTCCACCTGGACCTGGAGGGTGAGCCCGCCGGACTCCGGCACGACCACGGGCGCTTGCAGGGTCAGTTCCTCGACGTGCGGGCACCCGACCTGGTCGCCCGCGCGGATCGCGATCTCCGCCAGCGCCGCTCCCGGCACGACGACCGCGCCCAGCAGGGCGTGTTCGGCGAGCCACGGCTGAGCGGCCTGCGAGAGCCGGGCGGTGAACAGGTGGGAGTCGCCGCCCGCCAGGGCCACGCCCGCGCCGAGCACCGGGTGGGCCAGGTCGAGCAGCCCGGCACCGGACACGTCGCCGGTGCTCGCGGCTGGGCCGTCCGGCCAGTACCGCTCGTGCTGGAACGGGTAGGTGGGCAGGTCGGTCCGGGTGCCACCGGACAGGCTCGTCCAGTCCACGTCGACGCCGTTCACCCAGGCGGCGGCGAACGACGTGAGCACGCGCGCCGTGCCACCCTCGTCACGTCGGAGCGTGCCGGTCACCGCGACCTCGCGGCCCAGCCCGAACGCGGTCTCCTCGATGCCGGGCACCAGCACCGGGTGCGGGCTCGGCTCCACGAACACGCCGAACCCGTCGTCCACCAGGGCGTCCACGGCGTCGGCGAGCTGGACCCGCTCGCGCAGGTTGCGGAACCAGTAGTCGCCGTCGGCCACGGCGTCGCGCACCCACTCGCCGGTCACCGTCGAGCGCCAGGGGATCTCGGGCACGAGCGGGGCCACGTCGCGCAGCAGCTCGGCCAGGTCGGCGCGGATCTCCTCCACGACGGCGGAGTGCGAGGCGTAGTCCACGGCGATCCGCCGCACCCGCACGTCACCGCACCGGGCGAGGAACTCCTCCAGGGCGGCCGTCTCACCCGACACGACCACGGACGTCGGCCCGTTCACCGCCGCGATCGACACCCCGGCACCGAGCAGCGCCTCCACGTCGGAGACCGACGCCGACACCGACACCATCCCGCCACGACCGGCCAGCGTGCCGATCGCCCTGCTGCGCAGCGCGACGACACGGGCACCGTCCTCCAGCGACAACGCTCCGGCCACCACCGCGGCGGCGATCTCACCCTGCGAGTGCCCGACGACCGCCGACGGTTCGACGCCGACCGAACGCCAGACCCCGGCCAGCGACACCATCATCGCCCACAGCACCGGCTGCACCACGTCCACCCGCGCCAGCAGGGCTTCATCGGCCAACGCCTCGCGCAGCGACCAGTCCACGAACGGCGCCAACGCCCGCTCGCACTCCGCCATCCGCTCCGCGAACA